>CAIXFP010000755.1 GCA_903918705.1 uncultured Pseudomonadota bacterium | reverse complement strand
CTCGGGGACGGTGCTGAAAGTCAATGTCGACGTCAACGACCGGGTCCGGAAAGGCCAGGTCATGGTGGAACTGGATACCGCCAAATTGCGCGACCAGATCCAGCGCTCCCACGCCACTCTGGACGCCGCCAATGCGAAAGTGGCGCAGACCGTGGCGACGGTGAAGGAATCCCGCGCCGGCCTGGCGCGCTTCGTGGAAGTATCGCGCCTGTCCGGCGGCAAGGTGCCGTCTAAGACCGAACTCGACACCAGCCGCGCCACCCTGGCCCGTTCCATCGCCGATGCGGCCAGCGCCCGCGCCGGCGTCAACGACGCCAATGCGGCCCTGTCCACGGACACCACCAACCTGAGCAAGGCCTCCATCAGCGCCCCCTCCGACGGCGTGGTGCTGACCCGTACGGTGGACCCGGGCAACGCGGTAGCCGCCTCGCTCCAGGCGGTGACCCTGTTCACCCTGGCCGAGGATCTGAAGCAGTTGCGCCTGTGGGTCTATGTCGACGAGGCCGACGTGGGCTCGGTGCGGGTGGGCCAGAACGCCACCTTCACCGTCAGCGCCTACCCGGGCCGCGAGTTCCCGGCCCGGATCACCCGGGTCGGCTTCGGCTCCACCATCACCGACAACGTGGTCACTTACCTCACCTACCTGGACGTGGACAACGCCGACCTCAGCCTGCGTCCCGGCATGACCGCCACCGCCACCATCACCGCGATCCAGCACAATGGCGTGCTGCTGGTGCCCGCCAGCGCGCTGCGCTTCACCCCGGGTACTGCGAGCACGGCCAAGCCCGCTGCCGGCGGCATCGTCGCCAGCATGATTCCGAAAATGCCGCGCGGCGCACGCCACCAGTCCGCGGCCGGCGGCAGCGGCACGGCCTCGCGTCAGGTCTGGGTGCTGCGCGACGGCGCCGCCGTGGCGGTGGCGGTCACCCCCGGCATCAGCGACGGCCGCATGACCGAGGTCAGCGGCGGCGGCCTCGCTGCCGGCATGCTGGTGATCACCGATCAGAATTCGCTGGCTGCGAAATGAGCGCCATCCTGGAGCGCGCGGCCCTGATGCCGGAATCCCTGGTCGCCACGGCCGGCATGCCCCTGATCCGCCTGCGCGGCGTCACCAAGCTCTATGGCAGCGGCCAGGCCGAACTGCTGGCGCTGAAGGGCATCGACCTGGACATCGGCGCCGGCGAGTTCGTCGCCATCATGGGTCCGAGCGGTTCCGGCAAATCCACCGCCATGAACATCCTCGGCTGCCTCGATACTCCCAGCACTGGCGAATACCTGTTCCAGGGCGCCCACGTCGAATCCCTGTCCCGCGACCAGCGCGCGCGCCTGCGCCGGCGCTACCTGGGCTTCGTGTTCCAGGGCTTCAACCTGCTGGCGCGCACCTCGGCCCAGGAAAACGTCGAACTGCCCCTGCTCTATCGCGGTGAAAGCGCGGCGGTGCGCCACGCCGCCGCGGCCAAGGCTCTGCTGTCGGTGGGCCTGGGCGGCTGGGAACACCACACCCCGGCGGAACTGTCCGGCGGCCAGCAACAGCGGGTGGCCATCGCCCGCGCCATCGTCACCGAACCGGCCGTACTGCTGGCCGACGAACCCACCGGCAACCTGGACAGCCAGCGCAGCCAGGAAATCATGGAACTGCTGCGCGGCCTCAATGCGGATCACGGCATCACTGTGCTGATGGTGACCCACGAGCCGGACATGGCGGCCTATGCGCATCGCCTGGTGCGCTTCGTCGATGGACTCCTCGCCAGCGATGCAGCCAACCCGAACCCGGTCGCGGCGGCGGGAGCCTCCTGATGCTGCTCAACACCCTGCTCCTCGCCCTGCGCTCGATCCGCCGCAACCTGCTGCGTTCCTTCCTCACCATCCTCGGCATCGTCATCGGCGTCAGCGCGGTCATCACCATGGTCACCCTGGGTAACGGCGCCACCCAGGCCGTGCGCATGCAGATTTCCAGCCTTGGCAGCAACCTGCTGATGGTGAGGCCAGGACAGCGGCAGGGGCCGGGCGGGCCCGGCGGCGGTGGCGGGGGCGCGCCCTCGTTCAAGGAGGAGGATGCCGCCGCCATCCTGTCCCAGATCGGTGGCGTCGCCGCGGTGGCACCGGAAGGCCGCCTCGGCGTCACCGTGGTGGGTAACGGCCGCAACTGGGCCACCAGCGTCACCGGCAGCAGCAACGCCTGGTTCGACACCGGCAACTGGAAACTCGCCTCCGGGCGCCTGTTCACGGACGCCGAGCAACTGGCGGGGGCCGCCGTCTGCATCATCGGCGAGACCGTGCGGCGCGAAATCTATGGCGGCACGCGGGGCCTGGGTGAGCAGTTGCGGATCAAGCAGTTCTCCTGCGCGGTGGTCGGCATTCTGGCCAGTAAGGGCCAGGCGGCCATGGGCAACGACCAGGATGACACGGTGGTGGTGCCCTTGCACACCCTGCAACGCCGCGTCACCGGCAACCTGAAGGTGGCCACCCTGCTGGTGTCGATGCGGGAAGGCAGTGACAGCACCCGGCTGAAAGCCAGCCTGACACAACTCCTGCGCGAGCGGCGCAAGCTGGCCGATGGGGACGACGACAACTTCAATGTGCTGGACACCCAGCAACTGGCCGAAGCCCTGTCGGGCACCACCAAGGTGATGACCACCCTGCTCGGCGCCGTCGCCGCCGTGAGCCTGCTGGTGGGCGGCATCGGCATCATGAACATTATGCTGGTCAGCGTCACCGAGCGCACCCGGGAAATCGGCCTGCGCCTGGCCATCGGCGCCCTCGAGCGGGAGGTGCTGCTGCAATTCCTGATCGAAGCGGTGGCCCTGGCGGCCCTGGGTGGCCTGGTGGGCATCGTCCTGGCCACGGTGGCGTCGATCATTCTCGCCCAGGTGATGGGCGTACCCTACCTGTTCAACCCGGCCATCAACCTGCTTTCCTTCATCTTCTCAGCGGGCATCGGCGTCCTGTTCGGCTATTTTCCGGCCCGCCGCGCAGCGCGCATGGACCCGATCGAGGCATTGCGGCATGAATGAAATCCCACGCATCCCCCGACAGGCGCACTATTGTGGCGGCAAGCCCACTCGCGCAAGGGGATGTTTATGTGGGATCAGAGTGCGTATCAGCCGATAAACCCGAGTCGCCATACTCAAGTACAGAGGCATCAACATGCAACCAGATTGGATAGAAAAGCGCCAGTCGCTGCGGCGTGAAGTGGACGTGATGCTTTCGAGCATCACGCCGCCAGAGGCAACGGCCCAGCCCATGGAGGTCATGACTCATGAACTCCTGGTGCACAGGGTTGAACTGGAGATGCAGATCGAGGAATTGAAAAGCGCCCACAATTTGATGGAAGAGGCACGCGATCGTTATGTGGAGCTCTATGAGTCGACTCCGGTGGGTTACATCACGATCGGCCGGGAATGCCTTATTACCGAAACCAACCTGACTGCGGCGGCAATGCTGGGTATTGATCGCGCCACACTCATCAACCGCCGTTTCCCGAATTACATTTCGCCCCGGGACAAGGATTTCTGGTATCAGAAATTCACCAGCCTGGCCCAGCATGCGGAAATCGAGAAACAGGCCATCGCACTGGAGATGATGCGTTCCGACAACAGCAGCTTCCGCGTATATCTCG
>CAIXFP010000754.1 GCA_903918705.1 uncultured Pseudomonadota bacterium | reverse complement strand
GGCAGGGTTACCCTGCGATGAACGCCGGGGGTGGCGGGCATTCGGCGGAAAGCGTCAGGACTTCGTAGCCGGTCTGGGTTACCAGCACGGTGTGTTCCCACTGCGCCGACAGCGAATGGTCCTTGGTCACCACGGTCCAGCCGTCACCCAGCACGCGGATGTCGCGGCGGCCGGCGTTGATCATGGGTTCGATGGTGAAGGTCATGCCCGGCGCCAGGAGCGGCCCCTCGCTGGCCTTGCCGTAGTGCAGCACCTGGGGTTCCTCATGGAAGCCGAGACCGATGCCGTGGCCGCAAAACTCCCGCACCACGGAATAACCGTTGGCCTCGGCGTATTTCTGGATGGCGGCGCCCACCACGCCCAGGTGCCGACCGGGGCGCACCGCGGCGATGCCCTTCCACATGCATTCGTAGGTGATGTCGGTCAGGCGGCGCGCCTGGATGCCCGGTTCGCCGACGTAAAACATGCGGGAACTGTCGCCGTGCCAGCCATCCTTGATCACGGTGATGTCCAGGTTCACCACATCGCCGTTCTTGAGCTTCTTGTCGTGGCTGGGTACACCGTGGCAGACCTGATGGTTGATGGAGGAACAGATGGATTTGGGATAGGGCTGGTGGCCGGGCGGTGCGTAGTTGAGGGGGGCGGGAATGGCTTGCTGCACATCGACGATGAGGTCGTGGCAGAGCTTGTCCAATTCGCCGGTGGTGACGCCGGGTTTGACGTAAGGTTTGATGTAGTCCAGCACTTCGGCGGTAAGGCGCCCGGCGACGCGCATTTTTTCGATTTCTGACCGGGTCTTGATGGTGATGGACATGATTGCGGCAAGGCAAAAGGGTGGGGCAGGATAGGAGCCGGACATGGGAAAGTAAAGCTGTCGGCATCGTTTCCGCCGCCCCCGGGTTACGCGCTGTGATCACATCCCGTCATGGGCAAGTATTTCTATACTGAATCCCATCAGTCTGGCGGGGCAGATTCATGGCCATCGGCGCGGTAAGTGGAATCTCGCAACAGATCGGCAAACTGTCGGCCGGGAAATCCGCGAGCCAGCTCACCTCGCAGCAGCAACAGGAAGTCAATCGCCTCAAGGCGATCGACAGCAAGGTGCGCGCCCATGAGGAAGCACACATGGCAGCCGGAGCCGGGCTGGCGGGCAGTGCCAGCTACCAGTACGCGCGCGGACCCGATGGCCGGCAATACGCGGTGGCCGGCGAGGTCTCCATCAGCTTGCCCAGCGGCGGCACCCCGGAGTCCATCGTCGCCCAGGCCAGGCAGGTCGTGACCGCAGCGCTGGCCCCGGAAGACCCCTCGCCCCAGGATCGCGCGGTGGCCGCCGCGGCGGAGGCCATGGCCAGCCAGGCGCGCCAGGAGATCAGCGATCGGAAACCAACGGGGATCGACTCGGCCGCGGGGTTGCGCGCCTATGCCCGGTCGGCGGCGACCGAGGCTGGCAATGCCACGAGTATCGACGAGTACGCCTGAACCTGTAGCGTCGGCGCTACGGTTACGCGCTGGCCAGTCGCTCGAAGCGGGTGAAGTTGCCGGAGCCGGGGCTGCTCACCACGTCATCCACCCGCGCCGCCGGTGGGCCGATGCGCGCCCACGCGATCAGGGCGGCAACCTTGTCCTCCTCGCCCTGCACCATGGCTTCCACCGCTCCGTCGCGGCGGTTGCGCACCCAGCCGGCCACCCCCAGTCGCTCGGCTTCCAGGCGCATGGATTCGCGATACCAGACGCCCTGGACGCGGCCGCTGATGACCAGGTGGAGGGTGGTGTCCATGACCATTCAGGCCAACCCGTCGAGGCCGTCGTAGAGGGTTTCGATGGGTAGCTCCAAGTCCACGCAGACGAGCTTGATGATATCGCCCGGGCTGTGGATTTCCTGGACCCACTCGCGCAGGTTCAGGCGCCGGTAGAGTTCCACCCGCATCTCGTCCTGGGTGAGCAACAGGTATTCCCGCAGGCTGGGCAGGCGCTGGTAGGCGGTGAGCTTTTCCCGGCGGTCGATCGCTTCGGTGTTGGGCGAAAGCACTTCCGCCAGCAGGCAGGGACGGGTCTTCACCAAGGGATCGTTGTCGTCCGGGTCGCACACCAGCATGACGTCCGGGTAGTAGTAGGTGGGCCAGGCGTCGGCCTTGAGTTTGACGTCGCCGATCAGGACTTGGCAGGAACCCGGGGCCTTGGCCAGCAGGCTGGCGTAAAGCTTGCCGGCGATCCGGTTGTGCCGCACCGAGGCGCCGGCCATGGCATAGGCCTGGCCGCCCAAGAGTTCGTGGCGCACCGGGCTGTT
>CAIXFP010000753.1 GCA_903918705.1 uncultured Pseudomonadota bacterium | reverse complement strand
TGCCACTTCGAGAATCCTCAAAGCAACCAGCCCATGCAGGTAGTTGTTCGCCCGGTTTGCGCTGATGCCCAGTAACTGGGCCACGACCCGGCATGATAAGTCTCCAACGATTCCCCGGTGCTGCTGGACCGCTTTTTGAACGACGCCATCGAGGTGGACGTGGACGCACTGTCCGACGGCGAGCAGGTGCTGATCGGCGGCATTATGGAACATATCGAGCAGGCTGGTGTGCACTCCGGTGACTCCGCCTGTTCCCTGCCGCCCTACAGCCTGACTCCGGCCATCCAGAACGAGTTGCGACGCCAGACTGTGGCCATGGCAAAGGCGCTCAATGTGGTGGGTCTGATGAACGTACAGTTCGCCATCAAGGGCAGCGGCGACGAGGCCCAGGTCTACGTGCTGGAGGTCAACCCGCGCGCCTCCCGCACAGTGCCCTTCGTCTCCAAGGCCACTGGCCGCCAGTTGGCCAAGATTGCTGCCCGCTGCATGGCCGGCAAGACTTTGAAGGATCAGGGCGCCGAGCACGAGGTCATCCCGCCCTATTATTCGGTGAAAGAAGCGGTGTTCCCTTTCCGCAAGTTCCCCGGCGTTGACCCCATCCTTACTCCGGAAATGAAATCCACCGGCGAGGTCATGGGCGTGGGCGAGAGCTTCGGCGAAGCTTTTCTCAAGTCCCAGTACGGCGCTAGCGTCAAGCTGCCGCGGGGCGGCAGCGTGTTCCTTTCGGTGCGCAACCCGGACCATCCCCAGGTGGCGGAGATTGCCGCCTATCTCGCTGAACTGGGCTTCAAGCTGTTCGCTACCAGCGGCACTGCGCGCATCATCACCGGAGCCGGTGTGCCGGTCACCCGGGTGAACAAGGTGGCAGAAGGCCGTCCCCACATCGTCGACATGATCAAGAATCGGGAGATCGAGTTGATCGTCAACGTTGTGGAGGACAAGCGGGCGATGAAAGACTCCTTCGCCATCCGCGCGGCCGCCCTGGCGCAGAACATCCCATACTTCACGACCCTGGCCGGTGCCAAGGCAGCCTGCCTGGGCATGAAGGAACGTCGTGAAATCACCGTCTATCCCCTGCAAGACCTGCACAAGCGTCTGTCCTGAGAGGCCACGTAATGAATAAAGTCCCACTGACCGTGGTCGGCGCCGAACTCATGCGCAATGAACTGCAACGTCTGAAGAGTATCGAGCGGCCTAGCGTCATTGCCGCCATCGCCGAGGCGCGCTCCCACGGTGACCTTTCGGAAAACGCCGAATACGACGCCGCCAAGGAAAAGCAGGGCTTCATCGAAGGCCGTATCAAGGATCTCGAAGGCAAGCTTGCCAACGCCCAGATCATAGACCCGCGTCACCTGGATGCCGACGGCCGTGTGGTGTTCGGCGCCACCGTGGAACTGGTGGATGCGGAAACCGGCGACGAAGTGAAATATCAAATCGTCGGCGACGACGAAGCCGACATCAAGGGCGGCAAGATTTCCGTGGGCTCTCCCATCGCCCGTGCCCTGATCGGCAAATACGCCGGCGACGTGGCTGACGTCAACGCGCCGGGCGGGCTGCGCCATTACGAAATCGTCGACGTGCATTACCTGTGAGCGTAGCGAGATGACTAGCCTCGCCTCTGGCTTTACGCCTCACGCCTCACGCGAAT
>CAIXFP010000752.1 GCA_903918705.1 uncultured Pseudomonadota bacterium | reverse complement strand
CGGGTTGAGAAAGTTGGGCTAGGTGTGGTAGACCTCGCCGCTGGCGGCGTGTCGGGTGGTGGTGCGGCGAATGAACATGCGCCAAGGATAGCGCGAGTCCAGGGCGTTGGGTGGTTATGCCGTGAATATTATGGCACTACACTTTGCGGTAGTCCGCAATTGTACGACAAATCAATTGGTTACGACTTATAGCCGAGGTGAAACCTGCGTAAATCGAGGGGCAGGCGTTAAACATGGGGTAGCAGGACGGATTCTCGATGGCGATGCGCCGTTCCAGGATGTCCTGGGTTCGGCGAATACGCGTGGCGACGTGGCTCACCGCCTCCTCGGTCATGGGTATGGGCAGCAGGTCCTAGAGATGGCCGTCGTCGGTGCACCATGCGAGGTATTCGGTGTAAACAGGAATGGCGTATTCATCCAGGAATCGCTTTATCCGTTGCAGGAAGATTTCGTCCAAAGGCGCCTGGCCGCTGGCCGCCCAGGTTGAGGGACAGACCGTGGGCGACGATGGGCCGGCGCTCCGCGATGTGGCGCAATTCGCGCCGCCGTGATCCACCCATCTCCAGCCAGTTCTCGGGAGCGATTCAAAGAAGTCGAAGGCATCCGGAATCCGGCCCATGAGGTCGGGTAGGCGCTCCCGCCTCAGGCCCAGACCAGCGCCATGCAAGGTATTGGCATGCATGATCGCGTTCCGGCCGGCTTACTTTAGGGCGCTGTCCATGGAACTGTTCGCCCCGCACTGGCCATCCATGGGCTTGGCCGAGTCCTTGGCCATGTCATTGCCCTTGTCGGCGCCGTCCGCCGACGCGATCAGGTAGCCCTTGTCGAGGGGCTGCATGGCAAAAGGACTACGCACCGAAGCATTGCCTGCGAAACGCTCGCGTGCCTGCAGGGCGGCCAGCAGGGTTTCCTGGGCTGCTTCCTCAGCCCTGTGCGGGTCACGGGTCAGGGCCATGGCATGGCGATACAGAGCGGTACCGTGCTCGTCGAGACAGGTCTCGGGCGAACCCGGTGTGCGGTCGTTCAATTCACGATCCAAGGGTTTACCGTTTGGCGCAGGGCGCTGTAATTGCCAGTTGTATGACTGAAACGCCTGCGATGGTCGCCGCGAATGCCCCCAGAGGTCAAACTTCGCCTGCACGGATGGGACCCCGCCAAAGACCTGCTACTGGTTGCAGTCATTCGCCGAACCAGAGAACAGCGTTATCTGCCCCAGCGGTTTGCCTCCATCTGGCGTTTCAATTCACGATCTTCCTCCTCGATCGTGCTTGCAGTAGAAGCGGGGTCGCATCCGGCCTGATCGGGTGGCACCGTGGAGGGTGCCGGGGCGGTGGGGGGGGATGAATTGCCATCCCAGGCGAATGGATTTCTGAATGCAGGCGGGTCCGGCAGGCAATCGTTCTTGTAGGACGGCGGCCAGCCTGTCTCGTAAGGCAGGAACGAGATGGTCTGCTCAAACACCAGGGGCTTGCCAGTTGGGGTGGGTGGCAGTGGCGGCATGTTCTGAATTGCCTTGCGGGCAAGCTCGGATGCCTTCGTCGAGGTGGACCACAACTCTTCTGCTTGGGCGAGGGTGCCGTCCGGGTTGATGG
>CAIXFP010000751.1 GCA_903918705.1 uncultured Pseudomonadota bacterium | reverse complement strand
GTGGGCGATGCCGACGTTGCCCACCAGGTTGCGCATGTCGCGCGTGCGGAACACGTCGCGCACCATGCCCAGGTGCTTGTGCATGTGAAACATGCTGCCGTCCATGGTGACGATGCCGGCGGCATCCTGGCCGCGGTGCTGCAGCAGTTGCAGCGCGTCATAGAGGGGCTGGTTGACGGGCTGGCGGGAGACGATGCCGACGATGCCGCACATGGGAATACCTCAGTGGTATTGAATCAGGGTTGCCAATTCCGTCGGCAACCACGGTTTGAGCTTGGCCGAGGCCTGTTCCAGGGGCCCGTGGACCAGGGAAACCCGCCAGGCCTGGGTCTTGGGCAGGGCGGTGAGGCCTGCCAGGACGGTCAACAGCAGCAGGATGAAGACACCGCGCGCCGCGCCGAACAGGCCGCCCAGCATGTTGTCGTAGGCCCCGACCCCGGCCACCTTGATCAGGCCGCCGATGGCCGCCGTCACCAGGCTGGCCAGGATCAGCACGGCCACGAAGATCAACACCAAAGCCGCCGCATGCTTCAACGCCGGGGAATCCAGCGCGGGAATCATGGGGGCCAGCACGGACGAATAAGTCTTGGCGGCGTAGAAGGCCGCGAACCAGGACAGCAGGGACAACAATTCGCGGGACAGGCCGCGCATCAGGCCGAGGATGCTGGAGATCGCAAAAACCGCGAGGGCGAACAGATCCAGGGAAGTCATGGCCTCATGGCCCCATCATGATGGAATGGAAGCCCTTCGCCCTGAGCCGGGCCTGCACTTCCAGGGCGCGGTCCTTGTCCGGGATGGGGCCGACGCGGACGCGGTACTGGCCGTTGCTGTCGGCCATGCCGACCTTGAAACCGGCCTCCTCCACCTTGTCCAGGAGCGTCCTGGCATTGGCCTCGCTGCCGAAGGCGCCGAGTTGCAGGAAGAAGCCGTGGCTGGCGAAGGGGCCCGTGGGCTTGGCCAGAGGCGGCGCCGGCGGCTTGGCGGCTTCCTTGGCGGGCTTGTCCGCGGCTTTCTCGGCGGGTTTCCCGGTCGTCTTGGCGGAGGACGCTTCAGCGGGCTTGTCGGCGAACTTTTTCTCCGGCTTTTTCTCCGCCGCCGGGTCCGGCGACCGGGCTTCCGCGCCCTTGCCGAGGGTGGCGGGAGCGGAGAGCGCGGGCACCACCGCCGATTTCGCCGAGGGTGCCGGCGGCGGCACCGGCAGAGTCGGCTCCGCGCTGAGCGGCGGCGCTTCATCGCTGGCCGCGGCGGCGGGCCGAGCCGGTGCCGTGGGGATCGGCTCGAACGGCGTGCTGGGCTCGGGGATGCGGATATCCACGTCCGGTCCCAGCGGTCTCGGTTCGGGGTCGAACAACATCGGCAGGACCACCACGGCCGCCAGGGCGATGGCCACGGCACCCACCAGGCGACGCCGGGCGCGCCGGCGCAGCGTCATCTGGTCCTGCGTCACTGCGTCCTGGGTCGCGGAATGGTCAGCCATGCGGATTTTCGAGGGGTGCGAGTAAGTCCATCACTTCGGCCACGGTGTGAAAGGAACCGAAGGCGGCGATTGTATCAGCCGGCCCCGCCAGCCGACACGCCATGGTCCAGGCCGTTGCGACATCGCCGTGCACTTCGTGGACAAGGGCATGGGCCGCCAGGCGTTCTCCCAGGGCGGCGCCGGAAAGCCCGCGCGGCCCGTCCAGGCCAGCGACATGCCAGGAAGCGATGAGGGGGGCCAGGGGCGCGAAGACACCTTCGACATCCTTGTCGGCGAGAATGGCGAACACAGCGAGGATCCTTCCCGTGGGGGCCAAGTTGGCGAGACTCGCAGCCAGGGCGCGGGCCGCCTGGGGATTGTGAGCCACGTCGAGTATGCGCAGGGGCGCCTGGCCGATCACCTGGAAGCGCCCCGGCTGCCGCGCCTGGGCAAGACCCGCGCGGATCGCCCGCATGGGTACCGGCAGACGCTCGCGCAAGGAGCACAGGGCGGCGATGGCGCAGGCGGCATTGCCGAACTGGTGGGCGCCGGGCATGGCGGGCCGCGGCAAGGCGGGAAAAACGGCTTCGCGCACCCGGCAACTCCAGCCGTCTTCCGTCATTTCGACGCGGATATCCGTGCCCAGGCGCAGCAGGTCGGCGCCGAGTGCGGTGGCGTGCGCGAGCAGACTGGCCGGCGGGTCCAGGTCGCCGCAGATGGCCGGGCGGCCGCCGCGATAGATGCCGGCCTTCTCGAAACCGATCAGTTCACGGGTGTCGCCCAGATAGGCCTGATGATCGAGATCGACACTGGTGATTACGGCGCAGTCGGCCTGCCACAGGTTCACCGCGTCGAGGCGCCCACCCAGGCCCACTTCCAGGACGGCGGCGTCCACGCCGGATTCCTGGAACAACCAGAGGGCGGCCAGGGTGCCCTGCTCGAAATAGGTCAGCGGCGTGCAATCGCGCGCGGACTCCACCGCCGCGAAGGCGCGGCAAAGGTCGGCGTCCGTGGCTTCCCGGCCAGCGACGCGGACCCGCTCGTTGTAGCGCAGCAGATGTGGCGAGGTATAGCAGGCGACCTTGTAGCCGGCCGCGTCCAGCATGGTTTCCAGGTAGGCGCTGACGGAGCCCTTGCCATTGGTGCCGCCCACGGTGATCAGGGGGAACGCGGGCCGCAAGCCGAGCCGGTCGGCCACCACCCGCACCCGCTCCAGGCCGAGGACGATGGCGCTGGAGTTGCGGGCTTCCAGGTGGGCCAGCCAGCCATCAAGCCCCCCTCCCGGGGAGGGGACGGCGGGCGAGCGGAGGGGATCGTGGAGCATGCTCTACGCCCTGCGAGCGGCCACGGAATGCAATTCGTGGCGCGCCCTGCAAGGGAGGGAACCCGGTCCGGAAAACAAAAGCGCCTAGTTCAATTCGGCGTCGGCTTGCGCGCGAGTTGCGCGCACAGGCGCGCCAGGGCCCGCTTCATCTCGCGGCGGTCGATGATGCGATCGACGGCACCGTGTTCCACCAGGAATTCGGCGCGCTGGAAGCCTTCCGGCAGGGTCTCGCGCACCGTCTGCTCGATCACGCGGGGCCCGGCGAAGCCGATCAGGGCTTTCGGCTCGGCCACGATGACGTCGCCCAGCATGGCGAAACTGGCGGAGACGCCGCCCATGGTGGGGTCGGTCAGCACCGAGATGAAAGGCAGGCGGTTGGCGGAAAGCTGGGTCAGGGCCGCCGAAGTCTTGGCCATCTGCATCAGCGAGGTCAGGCCTTCCTGCATGCGCGCGCCGCCGCTGGCGGAGACGCAGATGAACGGCTTCTTGTCGCGGATCGAAGCCTCGACACCTCGCACGAAACGCTCGCCCACCACCGAGCCCATGGAGCCGCCCATGAAGCGGAACTCGAACGCCGCCACGGTCACCGGGACGCCATCCATCAGCCCTTCCATGACCACCAGGGCATCCTTTTCCTCGGTCTCCTTGGCGGCATCGGTGAGGCGGTCGGTGTAGCGCTTGCTGTCCTTGAACTTGAGCGCATCCAGGGGCAGGACGTTGGCGCCAATCTCGTTGCGGCCCTCCTCGTCCAGCAGCAGATCGACCCGCTTGCGCGCGCCGATGCGCAGATGGTGGCCGCATTGCGGGCAGACGTGCATGCTCAGTTCCAGATCGGCCGCGTAGAGCACGGCCTCGCAGGACGGGCATTTGCTCCACACGCCTTCGGGCACCACCTTCTTGGCGGCCTCGTCGACGCGCCGCTTGATCTTGGGGGGAATGAGTTTCTGGAACCAGCTCATGAGTGTTGTCCTTTATTTGTCCAGGGCGGCGCGGACGCCGGCCACGAAATTCTTCACGTTGCCAAGCAAGTCATGGGGGGCGGATTGCTCGATCTCCTGCACGATGCGGGACCCAATCACCACCGCGTCGGAAACATCCGCCACCTTACGCGCAGTTTTGCCGTCGCGGATACCGAAGCCCACACCGATGGGCAGGCTGATGTATTTGCGCAACTGCGGCATCTTCTCGGCGATAGCGGCGATGTCCAGGTTGCCGGCGCCGGTCACGCCCTTCAGCGAAACGTAATACACGTAGCCTCGCGCCAGCTTGGCCACTTGCTGGATGCGATCCTCGTTGGTGGTGGGCGCGAGCAGGAAAATGGGGTCGATGTCATGGCGCTGCAGGTGCAGGAACGCCTCATGGCTCTCTTCCGGCGGAAAGTCCACGGTCAGCACCCCGTCCACGCCCGCTTCCGCGCAACGCTGTGCGAACGTTTCCCAGCCCATGGCCTCGATGGGGTTGCCGTAGCCCATCAACACCACCGGGGTGGTGGCGTCCTGCTGGCGGAACTGTGCCACCATGGCCAGCACGCCGCGCAGGGTCATGCCGTTCTTCAGCGCCCGCTCGGAGGCGCGCTGGATGGTGGGGCCGTCCGCCATGGGGTCGGAGAAGGGCACCCCAAGTTCCAGCACGTCGGCGCCGGCTTCCACCAGGGCGTGAAGCAGGGGCACGGTGGCTTCTTGCGAAGGGTCACCGGCGGTGATGAAGGGGATCAGGGCCTTGCGGTTCTGGGCCTTGAGTTGTTCGAAAGCTTGGCCAATTCGGCTCATGGGTTAGTTTCCTAATGTCACAGCTTGTTAAGTGCCATTTCAAGGGATTCTTTGACTTTTTTCTTTTGAATCTCAGGATCTTCTCGTTGAATGTACTCAACAGCAGAAAGATCATCACCTCGTTTTCTATTTTGTCGCGGCTCTAATGCTTCGATAAGTATAGCTTCCAAGGCTGGAATCATTTTGGCTGCTTCATAGTTTATCGGGAGGACACCAAGTGCACCAGATTCCGAAACAGGCAATAGACCAAACCAGGAAAATCGATCCCATCTCGCCGCCATGCGG
>CAIXFP010000750.1 GCA_903918705.1 uncultured Pseudomonadota bacterium | reverse complement strand
GTGGGTGGACCACACGATCGAGCACTGCCGCCAGGCCCTCAAGGACGCCAAACTCGCCCGCGAGCAGATCGACCAGGTGGTCATGGTCGGCGGATCGACGCGAATGCCGCTGGTGCTGCGGCGGGTCGAGGAGTTCTTCGGCCGCAAGGCCTACACCGCGATCAACCCCGACGAAGTCGTCGCGATGGGCGCGGCCGTGCAGGCGGGAATTTTGTCCGGCGCGCAGCGGGACACGCTGCTGCTGGACGTGGTGCCGCTCTCGCTGGGCCTGGAGACCATGGGCGGCCTCACCGAGAAGATCATCCCGCGCAATGCCACCCTCCCCACCGCCCGCGCCCAGGAATTCACCACCTACAAGGACGGCCAGACCGCCATGAGCATCCACGTGGTGCAGGGGGAACGGGAGTTGGTGGCGGATTGCCGTTCCCTCGCCCGCTTCGAGCTGCGCAGCATCCCGCCCATGGTGGCGGGGGCGGCGCGGATACGTGTCACCTTCCAGGTGGATGCCGACGGCCTGCTCTCGGTGAGTGCCCGGGAGCAAGGCACCGGAATCGAATCCCACATCGCGGTGAAACCGTCCTACGGCCTGACCGACGACGAAGTGGCGCGCATGCTGCGGGACTCCTACGCCCATGCCCAGGACGACATGACCGCGCGCAACCTGGCCGAGGCCAAGGTGGACGGCCGCCGCCTGGTGGACGCCACTGAAGTGGCCTTGCGGGAAAATGGCGCGACTCTGCTGGACGCGGCGGAGCGTACGGGGGTGGCGAAACTTCTCGCCGATCTCAAACTGGCCCTGGACGGCAACGACCTGGCCGCCGTCAAGAAAGCCAGCGAAGCCCTCAATCAGGGCACGGTGGAATTCGCCGCCCGGCGCATGGATCTGTCCGTCAAACAAGCACTTACCGGGCAGCGCCTGGATTCTCTGGAACTGTGAAATGACTGTCGCCTTCGAACCCGAATTCATCGCCGGATTGCGCGAGCGCCTGGAGCGCCACCCGATCTACGCCTCCTTGCGCACCCTGGACGACCTGCGCGTGTTCATGGCCCACCACGTGCATTCTGTGTGGGACTTCATGTCCCTGATCAAATATCTGCAACACGCTGTCGCCCCTGCGCGCTGGCCCTGGACGCCGGGGCGCGACGCCACGATCCAGCGTTTCATCAATGAACTGGTGCTGGAAGAGGAAACCGACGAAGCCGGCCCGGCTCACCCCGGCGAATTCGCCAGCCATTTCCAGCTTTATCTCGGCGCCATGCGCGAGATCGGCGCGGACGCGGAGCGACCGGCCCGCTTCGTCGAAATCGCCGGGCGTGAGGGCATCGAAGTAGCCTTGCGCCGAGCGCCGCCGCCGCCGCCGGCCCTGGCCTTCACCCGCGCCACCTTCGATTTCATCGCCGGCGGCCGCGCCCACGAGGTGGCCGCCGCCCTGGCCCTGGGGCGGGAGCACATCATCCCGGCCATGTTCCGCGCCCTCCTGGCACGCATGGCGGTGAGCGAGGAGCAGGCGCCCACCTTCCACTACTACCTGCACCGCCACATCCACCTGGACGAGGACTTCCACGCGCCCCTCTCACTGCGCCTGCTGGAAGGCCTCTGTGGCGGCGATGCGGGTAAGATCGCCGAGGCACGGGCTGCCGCCCTTCGCGCCGTGGATGCCCGCATGGCCTTCTGGGACGGCGTCCTGGCCGCCCTGCCATCGCTTCGGGAGACCGCACCATGCCGCAACTGATCGTCCTGCCCCACGTCGAACTCTGTCCTGACGGCGCCGTCATCGAGGCCCGGAAGGGCGCGTCCCTGTGCGACACCCTGCTCGACAACGGTATCGAGATCGAGCACGCCTG
>CAIXFP010000749.1 GCA_903918705.1 uncultured Pseudomonadota bacterium | reverse complement strand
GTGGGCGATTCGCCCGTGGTGCCGACGATGACCAGCCCATTTGTGCCCTGCTCGACATGCCAGTCGATGAGCGCCCGGAAACGGGGCAAATCCAGGCTGCCATCGGGCAGCATGGGGGTAACGAGTGCGACGAGACTGCCGGTAAACATGGCTGTAGGGAATCTGGGAAAACGCGCATTTTATCCGAAACTCATGGCGTTCATGCCGGCATAGCTGAAAGTCCGGGACAAACCGCGTGGCACAAGCGACTCCCGCTCCGTCCAGGATGGGCGGAGCGGGAATCATGGGGCAAACGACTTATTCGTCGAGCAGGTGCCCGGCCTCGTGTGCCAGCATGCCCATCACCGAGGAGGCGGTCTGGATGCCGGTTTTAGCCATGCTCCCGACCAGGGGCGCCACCGTGGCGACCAGGCCTGAGCCCTTCTGCGCGGTGGCGTCGGCCCGCTTGGCGTCGCCACAGCCGGCGCCGCCCGCATCGGCGGACACGGCGGGATGCGCCAGAGACGTCAGGGCACAGCTTTCGCCGGCCTGGGCCGTGCCCATGGCCAGAAAGGAAACGGCGCAAACGCCGAGCAGTTGCAACAACGAAACTGATTTCATGATGTGACTCCTTGGTAAACCGCGCGGCGGAATGCATCGCGGGTGAGGCACATCATGCAAGGGCAATGTAAGCCGCCTGTTGGTGTTGTGTTACCGGGCGGTGAGCAGTTGTAACTGGCGGATAAAACTCCCGCCACCGCGCCCGCGTCCCGGTTACATCGGCTTCGTCCCGCCGTCTTCCGCGTAATAACTGATCCGGCTGCGCGGACTCAGGTATTCATGAATTTCCCGGGGCAGGACGTTGGCATGCAGGGTGCGAGCCACCGCCAGGTCCGGTACTTCGTTCAGGTCCAGCATCAACGCCTCTTCCTTGGGGATGCCGGAGTCGTAGAGCAACAGGGTGGGATGCAGGAGCTTGCCCGGATTCACGTTCACCACCAGGCCGATGGCGTCGTTGTTCAATTGCACGATGCTGCCGGGTGGATAGACACCCAGGCAACGAATGAAATGTTGCAGCAAATCGACGTCGTATTTCTCCCGCTCGTTCTTGAACATGCGCGCCAGAGCTTCGGCCGGGGTCATCGTTTCGGCGGGGTTGATCCGGTTGCAATAGTCGTCGTAGGCGTTGGCGATGGCGGCTATGCGGCCGAGGCGTCCGAGGCGGTTGGCCGTCAGCTTGTTGGGGAAGCCGCTGCCGTCCAGCATCTCGTGGTGCTGGGCGATCACTTCCAGGGCACCGGGCGGCAGGTCTGGCAGCCTGGCCGCCATTTCCAGTCCATACACCACATGCTGCTGGTAGAAGGTGCGTTCGGCCGCGGTCCAGGGGGTCTTCTTGAGCAGTATCTGGCTGGGCACGCGCTCCTTGCCCATGTCATGCAGCAGCGTGCCCAGGCCCAGGGCACGCATCTCGGGCGCTGTGTAGCCCGCCTCGCGCGCCAGCATCAGCGCCAGCATGGTGACATTGAGCGCATGGTAATAGGCGCCTTCGTCGCCGCTCTTGGCGCTCATCAGGTGCAGCAGCACATCCTTTTCGGCCAGCAGGGTATCCACCATGTCGGCCACCACTTCCTGGGCCTGGGCGATGGTTTCCTGGGGCCGCGCGAACAGGTTGCGCAACAGGGTTTTGACCTTGCCGACACCGGCATTGAACTTCTTCTCGCAACGTCCATAGGCTTCCCGCTGGCGCGCCAGGCTCTCGCGCCGTTCCTTCTTGGCCCGCCACATGGCTTCCAGTTCCGGGTCGGGTTCCGGCGGTGGAGGCACGGGAGCGTCGCTGGGCGGCGGCGGCAGGGGATGGCCCTCGCTACGATCCGGCAACCACCAGATCGCGTCCAGCCCGAGGGATTGCAGGGCCCGCAACTGTTTTTCGTTGCGTATCTTGAAGCTGTTGAACAGGAAGGGGTGTTCCATCCAGCCATCCAGGCGGACGTGCAGGCCGACCCGGAGTTGGGCCGGAGAGATTTTTTGTTCCTGAAGTGGCATCGGTCCCGAATATCCATGGTAACGGGTTGTTATCGGCAATTTTAGAAGAACCTGTAGGGGGCATGCCTCAGAATGGCGTCACCACTTTGCCGAGCCACCGCCATGACCAATTCTCCTTTTTCCGAACAACTCGCCACCCTCGCCGGCGGCTGCTTCTGGTGCCTGGAGGAAGCCTACAACCGCCTGCGCGGAGTGAAATCGGCAGTCTCCGGTTACATGGGTGGATGGCTCGAACATCCCGGATATGAGCAGGTATGCACTGGTGGCAGCGGCCACGCGGAAGTGGTTCAGGTGCGGTTCGACCCCGGCGAGATCAGTTACTGCGAGATCCTGGAATGCTTTTTCACTCTGCATGACCCCACCACCCTGAACCGGCAGGGCCATGATGTCGGCAGCCAATACCGTTCCGCCATTTTTTGCCACAGCCCGGATCAGCGTGCGGAAGCGGAAAGCGTTATTGACGAGCTCACGGCGCGTAGCGTCTTTTCCTCCCCGATAGTCACGGTTGTGGTGGATGCCACGGTTTTCTGGCCGGCCGAGGCTTACCACCAGCGCTATTACGAGCTCAATCCGAACCAACCTTATTGCCGCGCGGTAGTCGCCCCCAAGGTGGCGAAGTTCAGCCGCCGCTATGCCACCTGGCTGAAATAGGGCGGGGTCGCCAGTGTTGTGGGCGGCTTGGACGCCGGCCTTAGTACTCATCCTTGACGTGGAAGTCGATGTGATCCTTCCACGCATGACTGGATGCAGTTCGCGCGGGCGGCCACTCTACTTTAGTTATATATTCGCCTCCGATGGGACTACTTAGAATACCCATGCACTTAAAGGGAGATTTTATGAAAACCAAGCCGTTACTAGCTGTCGTCGTCGCCATGCTGTTTGCTGTCTTGCCGGACCATTCTTCCGCTTTCGATCTGAGCAGGCTTCTCAAAAAGATCAGCCAGAACCAGGGATCGAGCTCGACCAATAATTCCGGTGCCGCCGCCGCGTCCCAGGTTTCGGAGATGAACCAGGACTCACATCAGGGTGGTTCGATGACCGAAATGTATTGCCGGAGGCTGTTCTCTACCGCTGGTCTGGGCAAAAACG
>CAIXFP010000748.1 GCA_903918705.1 uncultured Pseudomonadota bacterium | reverse complement strand
ATCAGCACCTCCAGCATCCTCGCCAAGGCCGGCTATCAGGTGGAAAAAGCGGCCACGGCAGAAGAGGCGTTGAGCAAGTTCAAGAGCGGGCTCAAACCCGACCTCCTGATCACCGACCTCAACATGCCCGGCATGAACGGCATCGAGTTGATCAAGCAGGTGCGGGCCATGCCCAGCTACCGCTTTATGCCCATCCTGTTTCTCACCACCGAATCACAGCAGGCCAAGCGCGCCGACGCCAAGGCGGCGGGCGCCTCCGGATGGCTGGTGAAACCGGCCACCGCGGACGAACTGCTGAGCACCATCAAGCTGGTGGTCAAGTGAGCATTGCCAGCATCCCGAAGTCGTATACCCGCCGGGTGCTGGCGGTTTCGCTGCTGACGTCCGTGGTGGCCGGCGCGATCGTGGTGATGTTCCACGCGCCCTATCACCGCTTTTTCAACGCCGTGCTCAATACCTGGGATCCATACAGCGACGCGGCGGGCACCATGGCCATCGTGCTGGTGTCGTTCTTCATCCAGTTTCTCCTGTCCGTGGCCCTGTTCCGCGACATGTCCCTGGGCGTGGTCCGCAACGGCGTCGCGGCGGTGCAAGCAGAGGAACTGACCTGCCGCCGGCCGGCCCTGCTCGTGGCGCGGGAACTGGAGAGTTTCCCGGCGTTCAACCAGGTAGTGCGCCAGCAGCTCTCCGGCGTCGCCCAGGAAACCGAGAAGGCGGCGCTCAACATCATGGAGCGGCTGCAGGTGGTGGATGGGCTGGTGAGCCGACTGGACCAGTTTGTCAGCAAAACCAGCAGCGAATCCAGCGAGGTGCTGGCCGACTCGGGTTCGCGCCTGGAAGCCAACCGCCGCCTGATCACTTCCATGCAGGCCCACATCCAGGCCCGCATCGACGCGACCCGCCAGGAGCAGGCACGGGTGGCCCACGTGGTGGAGGAAGCGCGCTCCCTGGAATCCCTGGTGGACCTGATCAAGCACATCGCCGGCCAGACCAATCTGCTTTCCCTCAATGCCGCCATCGAAGCCGCCCGCGCCGGCGAACAGGGCCGCGGCTTCGCGGTGGTGGCCGACGAGGTGCGCAAGCTGTCGGACCAGACCAGCTCGGCGGTGTCGAAGATCCGCGACGGCATCCTCACGGTGGCCAACAGCATCGAAACCGAGTTCAAGGACAAGCTCACCACCGACAGCCTGAATAGTGAAACCGACGCACTGGAAGAGTTCGCCAACCAGTTGACCGAGATGGGCGCCCGCTATGCGGAACTGGTCCACCGGGAAGGCGCGGTGATGAACGAAATCGAGCAGACCAGCAAATCCCTGTCCGGCATGTTCATGGAAGTGCTGGCCAGCATCCAGTTCCAGGACGTGACCCGGCAGCAGGTGGAACACGTGTTGCATGGGCTGGAACGGCTGGATACCCATCTCGGCCTGATGCAACGGCACCTGACCGAACCGGAAGTGAACATTGAATTCAAGCCGCTGGCGGAGCACCTCAACGAAATGTTCGACGGCTACGTGATGGATCAACAACGCCATCAGCACAGCGCCGCCCTCGGCCTCAGCGCGCCGACCCACAGCGGCAATGGACCCAAGGTGGAATTGTTCTAGCCGGGCGCCCCGCTGCCGCAGCCGCCTCCCTCATCCCACGGGCAGATACAACCATGCAAAATTCCCCTCTTATCCTCGAAGACGCCGTCTCCATCTACACCGCGGGGGAACTCAAGGGCCGTCTGCTGGCCGCCGTCCACGACAACGCCGAGTTGCACCTGGATCTTTCCCGGGTCACCGAACTGGATGGCGCCGGCCTGCAACTGCTCTATCTCGCCAAACGGGAAGCCCAGCGGCAAGGCCATGCCCTGCGCATCGTCGGCCATAGCGACGTGGTGCGCGAGGTGTTCGATCTGTGCAACCTGAATGCCTGGTTCGGCGACCCCACGCTGATCCCGGCCCGGGACCAGAACCGCGCCTGAGCCGCGCAAAGGAACGCAGCCATGGACGAACTGAGACTAGCCTACATCGCGGAAAGCCAGGAACTGCTGGCCAGCTTGGACGAGAACCTGATGCGTCTGGAGCACAACCCGAGCGACGCCGACGCCCTCAACGCGGTGTTCCGCGCCGCCCACACCATCAAGGGCGGCGCCGGCATCGTCGAATGCGATTACATCGTCGGCTTTACCCATGTCCTGGAAAACGCCCTGGACGATGCCCGCGACGGGCGCATCAAGGTGGACCACGAACTGATCCAGTTGCTCCTGGCCAGCGGCGACCAGATCGCCCGGTTGCTGGAGTTCGTCCACGATCCGGATGCGGAACCGGACGAAAAGACCATGGCCCGCGGCGAGGAGTTGCTGGACCGCTTGCGGGTCTACGAACGGCGAGCCCATCCCGGTCAGGGCGAGACCACCGGCCTGGCGCACCCGCCGGACGCCCAGCTCGAAAGCAGCGGCGGCGGCCTGGTCGGGCACGATTGCTGGCACATTTCCATCCGCTTCGGCGAGAACCTGCTGCGCGAAGGCATGGACCCACTCTCCTTCCTGCGCTACCTGGGCAGTTTCGGCGAAATCGCCCACATCACCACCTTGCTCGACAAGATGCCGGCCGCCGCCGAGATGGATGCGGAAACCTGTTATCTGGGCTTCGAGATCGACTTCCGCGCCGAAACCAGCAAGGAGAAGATCGAACGGGTGTTCGATTTCGTGCGCGATGCCTGCGTGCTGCATATCCTGCCGCCTTACAGCCGGGTCAAGGAATACGTCGACCTGATCATGGCCCTGCCGGAAGACGCCCTGCGCCTGGGCGAGATTTTGGTCCAGGCCGGCGCCATCACGCCCCAGGAACTGGACAAGGGGCTGGATACCCAACAACACGGCGAAGTGCCACCGGAACCGGGCGACAAGGCCAATCCCCCTTTGGGCGAAATCCTGGTGGAACAGCACGTGGTGCAGAAGGAACTGGTGGACGCCGCGGTGGTGAAACAGGCCCAGGTCAGCGACAAGAAGAAGGAAGAAGCCAAGCTGATCCGGGTCCAGGCGGACAAACTCGACCAGCTCATCAACCTGGTGGGTGAACTGGTCATCGCCGGCGCCGCCGCCGCCATGCTGGCGCAGAAGGCGAAGGACGCGGCCATGTTCGAGGCCACTTCGGTGGTATCCCGCCTGGTGGAGGAAATTCGCGACGGCGCCCTGCAACTGCGCATGGT
>CAIXFP010000747.1 GCA_903918705.1 uncultured Pseudomonadota bacterium | reverse complement strand
GCTGACGCCAGGATGCCCAACGAACGCCACGGTGTTGGGCTTCGTACCTCAGCACCGAAGGTTGGGCTGACGCCAGGAACCCCAACGATCGCCACGGAGATGGGCTTCGTACCTCAGCCCAACCTACACCACATATTTAAGGAGCCCATCATGGACCTTCATAAAATCGTCTTCGGGGTCTACCCCTACCTCTGCCTCGCCACCTTCATCCTTGGGAGCTGGATCCGCTTCGACAACGAGCAGTACACCTGGAAGAGCGATTCCAGCCAGTTGCTGTCCAAGGGCGGCATGCGCCTGTACAGCAATTTCTTCCACATCGGCGTCATCGCCATCTTCTTCGGCCATTTCGTCGGCCTGCTCACCCCCCATGCCCTCTTCAAGAGCCTGGGCGTGTCCGACATGACCCACCAGTACGTCGCCATCATCGCCGGCAGTGTGTTCGGCACCATGGCCCTGATCGGCGGCGTAGGCCTGTGGCTGCGCCGCCTGTTCAACAAGCGGGTGCGCGCCGCCAGCCGCTGGATGGACATCAACATCCTGGGCTGGATCCTGCTCACCCTGCTGATGGGCCTGTCCACCCTGCATTTCTCCGTCGGCCATGCCCAGCACGGTGATGCCACGGTGATGCTGCGCCTGGCGGAATGGGTGCAGAGCGTGGTGATTCTTCAGCCCAACCCGGAACTGCTGCGCCATGTCGATACCGTTTACAAGATGCACCTGTTCCTGGGGATGAGCGTGTTCCTGTTCTTCCCCTTCACCCGTCTGGTCCACATCTGGAGCGCCCCGGTGGGCTACCTGTTCCGTGCCTACCAAATCGTGCGGGCGAAGCGGGCGGTGTGATTCGTTCCCCCCTTTTTCAAAGGGGGGGAGTCCCCCAGCTTGACCTTGATCAATGCCGCCGCCCCTGCCCACGCCGATCATTCATTCCAGACTGTTTTGTTCAACCATTTGTTGGAGGCCGTATGCAAACCAACCAGCAATTCACCGAACACCTGACCAAGGTTCACTACCGTGAGGACGCGGTTCAAAGTACCAGTCCCTACGCCATCTACACCTGCAAGCTACTCGTGGATGGCCAGGAGGTGCTGACCGACCAGGAGGGCTACATCCTCGACATGGACGCCTGGAGCGAGGGTTTCGCCCGCGCCCAGGCGGCCAAGGAAGGGCTGGCGCTTACCGATGAGCACTGGCAGGTAATCCGCTTCATCCGTGCGTTTTACGAGGAGCACAACGTCCAGGCCCAGGTGCGCGACATGATCAAGCACTTCCGCACAGCCTGGGGGCCGGAGAAGGGCGGCAACCGCTATCTGCACGACCTGTTCCCCATGGGCGGCCCGCAGAAGCAGGGCAACCGCGTCGCCGGCATCCGCAAGACCAAAGGCGAGCACTGATCTTCATCAAGACCGCGCCGCTTGTTCAACCATCCCCCTCCACACCTGTTCCGAATCCCTCTCATGAACGACTCCATTCCCATCCAGCCCATCATTCACAACCATGACCGTGCCGATGGCATCTACGCCTTCGATGCCCGCGGCATCGCCAAGCGCTTTCGCCATGCCGCCATCTTCGGCGCCCTGGATTCCCTGCAACCGGGCGAGCGCATGCGCTTCGTCAACGACCACAACCCGATTCCCCTGCTACAGCAGATGCAGGCGCGCTACGGCGAGCGGGTGGCCGTCAACTACCTGGATCTGGGCGAGGGCGGGGTGGTGATCGACTTCATCGTGCAGCCGACATGAGTCCGGACATCTTTCGGCTGGCGGAACTGGAGCCTATAACGCGAAGCTGACGCGACAAGGCACACCTATCTGGACATCAGCGAAGCAAACCTGGACCGCGTCTACAGCGGCGCCGGCCTCCATACCCATGCTCTCGGATAAGGGCCAGCACCACGTGCCGGTGGTGGACGCCGCAGCGAGCCTGGTCGGGATGGTCACCCAGTCTGACCTGATCGCCGCCTTGTTCACCGGGGATGTCTTGAAGTAAGTTTTTCCGGCTGGCGTGCCTGCGCTATCGCGTCACGAGTTACCCCGACTTTCCGTCCGCCCGCGGCCGCCAGTACATGGGCGCGTACTTGGCGGCCCAGACGCCGAAGTCCAGCAGCCACAGGGCACCGGCCAAGGTGACGAGGATGGGCGGCAGGGCTGGCAGCAATTCCGGCAGCATGCGCAGGACTGCCACGCCCTGCACCAGCCAGAACAGCCCCCAGGTGGGCGCGTCGGCTTCCAGTTTGCGCCCGGAGTGGCCCAGGCTGACGCGGGCGGCCATGCCGATCAGCATGCTGGCGAAGAAGCCGATGCCCAAGGCGTGCAGCGGTGCCAGGCCGGCGTTCCAGGCCAGGCCGGCAAAACGCGCCAGAGCGTCGATCGCATAGAGCGCGAAAGCCGCCCCGGCCCAGAGAAACGCCAGGTGCAACATGGCCAGCAGGCGCACTTGCCGGGCGCCGCGCGCCACGCCCCAGCGGCTGGCGAACCAGAACACGATGGCCGCCATGGGCAGGTCCACCAGCCAGAGCAGTTCGCGCCATTGCGCCAGTTCCAGCGCGCCATGCGCCAGGCAGCCCGCCAGTAGTCCCCAGAGCGGGCCGTAGGGTCGGACCATCACGTAGTTGGCCACGATGCGGCTGGTGAACCAGGGAATCATGCGGTGGCACACGGCCAGGAAGGTGGGCACCAGGAAGCCCCAGATGGCGAGGACTTCGGCTGCACGCAGGCCGGCGGGGAAATCCGCGCCGGACCAGGCCAGGTACAGCGCATCGCCGACCAGGCCTAGGGCCGCCGCCAGGGTGGCGATGGCTGCATGGATCTTGTCCTGGGTGGGGGCTGCGATCAGGGTGCGCAACAGCGCCCACAGCGCCACGCCCCAGCCGGCCAGATGCAGTGCCACTCCAGCCGGAACCAGGCCGAGGTAGACCAGGGGAAGGCCCGCCGCCATCAGCAGGCCGCTCGCCACATAGGCCGGCTTCGGGATGGCCGGCCCATCGAGCCAGTTGGGTGCCGCGGTGAACAGGAAGCCGAACACGAAGTAGGGAAAGAAGCCGTACAGCATCAGCCAGCCATGCAGTGCCGGCCCCGG
>CAIXFP010000746.1 GCA_903918705.1 uncultured Pseudomonadota bacterium | reverse complement strand
GCGGTTGGGGTTTTCGCCATAGCGGCCGTCCTTGGGCCGGCGCGAAGGCTGCACGTAGGCGGCTTTCCAGGGTTCCGGCCCGAGCGAGCGCAAGAACGTCGCGGTGTGGCTGGTGCCGGCGCCGACTTCGAGATCGTAGGGTTGCAGCAGGGTGCAACCCTGCTCCCCCCAGAAGCGCTGGAGGGTGAGGATGATGTCCTGGAAAGCGGGCATGGGCTGGATGAAGGGCAGTAAAGCGGGCGATTTTACCTGCTAACCGGTCTGGTCCACGCCTGGCGGCTGGATTGCCCGGCAGGTGTCGGAATTCCGGCGTTTGAGGCAAGGAATGGACAGCTGCGCGGCCCCTTTCCGCGGCCGCGCGTTGTTTCTCGCCGCCGGGGGCGGCCCGGCGGGGATGGGACGACTCAGGCACGGGAATTGCTGCCCAGGGTGGGCAACGTGGAGAACGACATGACCCTCACCCTCACTCCCAGCATCACCATCCGCTTCCGCTGCGCGGCCGACAATGCCTGGCGCATGATCCGCACCCATACCCGGCGCCTGTCCATCGTCAGCATGTCGTTCCTGAGCATGGAAGTCCTGGTGTTCAAGTATCACGGAAAATGATCACGGCGGCATCGAGTCCACCGCCGGGGCGGTGCCTGAACTCGATGTGCCAGCCGTGGGCGTCCGCCAGCTGCCGCGCGATCGCCAGCCCCAATCCACTGCCGCCACTGTCGCGGCTGCGGGAGTTTTCCAGGCGATGGAAGGGACGGAACACCGCCTCCCGTTGCTCCTCCGGTATCCCGGGACCGCGATCCAGCACGGAAATCCGAATTTCCTTCTCCCCACAAGCCAGCATCAGGTCGATCACCTCATCGCCGCCATAGCGCCGCGCGTTGTCCAGCAGGTTTCCCACGATGCGGCGTAGCGCCGCATCGCCCACTTTCGCCCGGCAGGGGGTCGCCTGCCAGCGCACCGGTCCCAGGCGCGCGGCGGTTTCCGCCAGATCACCCAGCACCACGGCCAGGTCGCATTCCGCCAGATCGCCGGCCTGGAGGGCACGGGCGAACACCAGCATGTCGCCGATCAGCCGGTTCATCTCGTCGAGGTCCCGCTCCATGCGCCCCTGTTGCACGCTGTCGGCCCCCTCCAGCAGGGACAGGGCCAGCTTCAGGCGAGTGATGGGCGTGCGCAGGTCGTGAGAAATGCCGGACAGCAGCACGGTGCGGTTTTCCAGGAGGGCGTGGACTTCGCCCGCCATGCGGTTGAAGGCGGCGGTGAGCTCGCGTATTTCCATCGGGCCGGTTTCCGGCAACGCCACCGGGGCGCGCCCCTGGCCCACTTCGCCGGCCTTGTCCGCCAGGCACTTCAACTGGCGGCTGGCGCGGCCCACCATGAGCAGGGCGGTCACCACGGTAAGGGCGGCGCCCAGCAAGAACACCCCCACCGCCGCCAGGGGCGTATGCAAGGCATAGCGATCCTGGTTGAAGCCGACCCGCAGGCGTTTCTCGGCCACCACGAGATCCAGCCAGACCCAGTTGGCGTCCGGACCGCGCTTGAGCCGAACCGACTGCTGCATGCGCCGGCTCAAGGAGACGGCCAGTAAATCGCCGAACAAGGTGTGGGGCGCGGCCAGGGTCAGGGGTTTGCTCGCCGCGCCGAGTTCCAGGTCATGGCGGAAGGCCAGTTCCATTTCGTAGTCGGTGCGGGTCTGCGGCGGTAATTCCACCCAGGTCTTGGCGGCCAGGGAAATCTTGGCCGCCAGGTCGTCAGCCGAGCGCTCCGCCATGGGCCGCAACAAGGTCATCCAGACCACCACGAAGGCCAGGGTCTCGAACACCAGGAACGCCGCCAGCAGGGCGGCGGCGGTGCGGCCGAAGAGGGTGCGGGGGAGTAGGGTCACCCACCGCGTCCCTTGGGCGCGAACAAATAGCCCTGGCCCCAC
The DNA here is from genome assembly GCA_903918705.1 of uncultured Pseudomonadota bacterium. Lineage (GTDB taxonomy): Bacteria > Pseudomonadota > Gammaproteobacteria > Burkholderiales > Thiobacillaceae > PFJX01. Next base: position 4,518 of record CAIXFP010000746.1, on the reverse strand, counting down.
ACGGTGCGGATGTAGAAGGGATTGGTGGGGTCGTCTTCCAACTTGCGGCGCAACCGGGTCACGCGGACGTCGATGGAACGGTCGAAGGGGTCGCGCTCGTAGCCCTTGAGCCAATCCATGATCTGGTCCCGCGACAAGGCCCGATTGGGATGCTCGACAAACACCTTGAGCAGGGTGAATTCGGCCTGGGTAAGAGGAATTTCCTCCCCCTCCCGGGACAGGCGTTGCGCCACCAGATCCAGGGCAAAGGGGCCGAAGCGGATCGGCTCGTCCTTGCCCGCCACGGCCACCTCGCCGGCACCGCGGCGCAAGACCGCGCGGATGCGGGCGAGCAGCTCGCGCGGGTTGAAGGGCTTGGCCAGGTAGTCGTCGGCGCCGACTTCCAGGCCGACGATGCGGTCGATGTCCTCACCCCGCGCCGACAGCATGATCACCGGCAGATTGCGCTGCGCCTTGATCCTGCGAGTCAGGCTCAAGCCGTCCTCACCGGGCAACATCAGGTCCATGACCACCAGATCGGGGAGAGTCACCGCCAGGCGCTCGTCCATTTCATGGCCGTCGCGCGCGGTTTCCACCACGAAGCCCTGCTTTACCAGATACTCCGAAAGCAGGTCGCGCAGGCCCGCATCGTCGTCCACCACCAGCACTCGTTCGCTCATGCCCTATCCTCGAAACATTTTGTTACAAATCTAACGGATGCCGAAACTTCCGTGTTACTCGCCATGGCTAGCATGCAATGCATGGAAAGGAGAGTCGCGATGAAATCGAAGCTTCCGCTGGCCCTGCTCATGAGCGCGCTCGCAGCCCCCGTGCTGGCGGACAATCTGCTCGACGGCGCGTTCAGCGGCGCGGCCTTCCAACTCGCCCAGGTTTCCCCGGCGGAGAGACGCATGATGCGCGAACGCTGGGAACAGGCAAGTCCGGAAGAACGCACGAACATGCGCAGACTGTTTCAGGAACGCATGCAACAATTCTCGCCGGAACAACGTCCGAGACTGCGCGAACAGGGCGCCCGGTGGATGGAACGGATGCCCGCCACCCCGAGCACCGGCGATCTCATCGGCATTCCGGGAAACTTCGTCGGCAATTTTGGCACCGGCTATGAACAACGTCGGCCGACTCCATCCAATCCGGACGATAACGCCGGCAGCGCCGAATCTCACGGTTTTGTTCCACCCGCCGTCTGGCCGCGGCGTTGACCCGGTCAAATCGATCAAGGAGCTATTTATGAAAATGACTGTTCTCACCCTCGCCCTGATCGGCGGCACCGGCATGGCTTGTGCGGATCCCGGTCCAGCCGCCTGGTTCCCGGCCCGTGGCGACGTCCTCAGCAGTACGCCCATTTATGAATCCATCAACGAACCCCGACGTGAATGCTGGAACGAGCAGGTCAATGTCGAAGCGCCGCGCCAGCGCGATTATGGCGGCGCCGTGCTTGGCGGCCTGCTGGGCGGCGTGCTCGGCCACCAGATCGGCGGTGGCTCGGGGCGTTCCTGGAGCACGGCGGTCGGTGCCGCCACCGGCGCCATGGTCGGCGACAACATCGACAACAGCGGTAACCGGGGCGGCACCACGGTACGCGACGAACAGCATTGCCGCCAGATCGACAACTGGAGCCGCCGACTGACCGGCTACAACGTCACCTATCGCTATTCAGGCCAGACCTTCTCGACGGTTCTGCCCTACGACCCGGGCCCCAGCGTGCAATTGAACGTCAACGTGTCGGTGGCGGATCACTGAACGTAGTGAACCCCGGCACCCCACAGAGAAGGAAAGTCCACTCGCCGAGGGGCTGCTAGAATGCCCGAGTACTAGCCGCCCCGCCATGACCCGCCATCCTGAATTTTTTCCCGCCCATAACCTCTCGGACCTGCCCGGCAGGTGGCGGGCTGGCCGCGCGGATATCCTTGGCGCAAGGGCTAGCAGCCTGTCGCACTTTGGAATCGTCGGCTGCAAAACCACCGCAGCGGCCCATTTTTCACCGGCTTTTTGCCCCATGGTTGGGCCATGCGGCCGCACATCCGGCAAAAACCGGCCTTGCTGGGGCCACTTTTCGCGATCGAAGAACAAAATCCGGCTGGCTGTTAGGTCGCGGCATGGCACTCGGCTGCCGCTCAACCCAGTCGGCACCAGACCCGCGAGTACGCTCGACCACGAGTGGTTGCGCGCACAGAGATAAAGTCACACCTTTTCTTCGGGAGAAATCACATGGCCATTGAGCTCTATAACGACGGCAAGCACGTCTGCCTCATGTTCAACGATCTGGTGGACGACACCGGCAGCGACGCGGTGCAGGCCAATCAATTTCTCATCGTCTCCGACGGCGAGGGCGCGCTGATCGACCCGGCCGGCAACATGACCTACAACGCGCTGATCATGGCCATGCACCGGTTCTTTCCGTTCAAGCACCTGAAATACATCTTCGCCTCCCATCAGGATCCGGACATCGTCGCCTCCCTCAACAAGTGGCTCACCGCCACCGAGTGCACCCTCTACGTCTCCGCCCTGTGGGAGCGTTTCCTGCCCCACTTCTGCACGGCCAACCGCACCGAGGGCCGCATTATCGGCATCCCCGACCCGGGCATGATCATCCCGATGCGCGACACCAACATCTACGCGGTACCGGCTCACTTCCTCCACGCCGAAGGCAATTTCCAGTTCTACGACAGCAAGGCCAAGATCCTGTTTTCCGGCGACATGGGCGCGTCCCTGGTGCACCACGACGCAATCGTCGATCCAATCACAAACCGGGCCCAGTTCCAGGCGCACCTGGCGCATATGGACGGATTCCACCGCCGCTACATGGTCTCCAACAAGGCCTGCCGCTTCTGGGCTCGCATGGTCAGGACCATGGATGTCGACATGCTGGTGCCGCAGCACGGCCGCTGGTTCAAAGGGCGCGAGGCGATCGACTCCTTCCTCGACTGGATCGAGAACCTCAACTGCGGTATCGACCTGTTCACCCAGGATCATTACAAGTTGCCGAGTTGATCGGCTTCGAGACCGCGCGTGGACGCCTCGAGTGAACGCTATATCCATACCTTCGCGCCGGACGAGCAGGCCCGGCTGATACGGCAGGGCCGCTTTCTCGCGCCCTGGACCCAGGCGCGATTGGATTTTTCCGGCTGCACTCGTGTGCTGGAAGTAGGTTGCGGCGTCGGCGCCCAACTTCTTGTGTTGCTGGAGCGCTTTCCCGAGACCCATTTCACCGGCATCGATCTGTCGCCCGCCCAACTCGAAAGCGCACGTCTGTTCCTGGCTGAACCCCTCGCGGTGGGGCGAGTGGATTTGCTCGAGGCCTCCGCCTACCGCCTGCCTTTCCCAGATGCCAGTTTCGACGGCGCCTGCGTGTTCTGGGTGCTGGAACACCTGCCGGACCCCCTCGGCGCGCTGCGCGAAATCCTGCGGGTTTTGAAACCGGGCGGCGTGTTTTACGCCACCGAGGTGTTCAACAGCGGCCTCTACGCCTGGCCGCGGCAGCCGGCCCTGGGAAACTGGTGGCGGGCATTCAACGCCCTGCAGGGTGAATTGGGCGGCGACCCAGACGTGGGGGTACGCCTGGCCGCCCTGTTCGACACGGCCGGTTTCGAGCGGATCGATTTTTACGAAGCCTCCCCGCAACTGGACGGTCGCCTCAAGAACCGCGCCGAACGGCACGACTTCCTCGATTTCTGGCAGACCCTGTTGCTCAGCGGCGCCCCCAAACTGCTCCAGCACAGCCGTGCCAGCGAGGCCGACATCTCCGCGCTGCAAGTCGCCTTCGCCGCGCTGGCCGAGAACTCCGACGCCATCTTCCGCTACGCCGCCTTCCAGGCGCACGGCCATAAACCCGACTGAACTCGCATGAACCCCATCCCGAAAATCGGCTTTGTCTCCTTGGGCTGCCCGAAGAATTCCTACGATTCCGAACGCATCCTCACCCAACTGCGCGCCGAGGGTTACCTCATCGTGCCCACCTACCAGGATGCCGACCTGGTGGTGGTCAATACCTGCGGATTCATCGACGCGGCGGTGGACGAGAGCCTGGAAGCCATCGGCGATGCCCTGCGCGAGAACGGCCGCGTCATCGTCACCGGCTGCCTGGGGGCGCGCGAAGGCGTAATCAAGAGCGCCCACCCACAGGTACTGGGCATTACCGGCCCCCATGCGCTGGAAGACGTCATGGGCCACGTCCACGCCCACCTGCCCCGCCCCCACGACCCGTTCGCGGACCTGATCCCACCCGGCGGCTTGAAGCTCACCCCGCGCCACTACGCCTATCTCAAGATTTCCGAAGGCTGCAACCATCGCTGCACCTTCTGCATCATCCCGTCGCTACGCGGCGACCTGGTGTCGCGCCCGGTGGGCGACGTACTGGCGGAAGCGGAAGCCCTGGCCCGCGCCGGGGTGAAGGAATTGCTGGTGATTTCCCAGGACACCAGCGCCTACGGCGTCGACCTGAAATACCGGACCGGCTTCCACAATGGCCGCCCGGTGAGCCAGCACGCAACAGCAAGGCGGTATCGGTGGCCTCCATGG
>CAIXFP010000745.1 GCA_903918705.1 uncultured Pseudomonadota bacterium | reverse complement strand
CTACATGAAACCCACCATCCCGTCACCGCCCCCCTGATCCATGTCCACCCAAAACATCGTCCAGAAACTCTGGTCCCTCTGCGACATCCTGCGCGACGACGGCATCACCTATCACCAATACGTCACCGAACTCACCCTGCTGCTGTTTCTCAAGATGGCCCAGGAGACCGAAACTGAATATCGGCTGCCGGTCGGCAAGCGCTGGAGCAACCTGAAGAACCGGAACGGCGTCGAGCAGCACACCTTCTACCGCGCGCTCCTGATCGAGCTGGGCAGGGCGTCCGACCCGATGGTCGCGGCCATCTACGCCAACGCCGGCACCAGCATCAAGGAGCCGCGCCACCTGGCCCAGCTCATCGAGGACATCGACGCCCTCGACTGGTATTCGGCGCGCCAGGACGGCCTGGGCGACCTCTACGAGGGCTTGCTGGAGAAGAACGCCGGGGAACTCAAGAGTGGCGCCGGCCAGTACTTCACGCCGCGCCCGCTGATCCGCGCCATGGTGGAGGTCATCCGGCCCCGGGCCGGCGAGATCGTGCAGGACCCCGCCGCCGGCACCGCTGGTTTCCTGATCCAGGCCGACCACTACATCAAGCAGCACAGCGACGACCTGTTCGACCTGGAGGCGGCGCAGCAGGAGTTCCAGAAGAAACGCGCCTTCGTCGGCATGGAACTGGTGCCCGATGCCCACCGCCTGGCGCTGATGAACTGCATGTTGCACGACATCGAAGGCACCGGGCAGGGGCCGGTGTGGCTGGGCAGCACCTTGTCCACCGAGGGGCAGCGGCTGCCGAAATCCGACGTGATCCTCACCAATCCGCCCTTCGGCACCAAGAAGGGCGGCGGCCTGCCGACCCGGGACGATTTCACCTACCCCACCAGCAACAAGCAGCTCGCCTTCCTCCAGCACATCTACCGCAGCCTGAAACCAGGTGGCCGCGCCGCCGTCGTGCTGCCCGACAACGTGCTGTTCGAGGGCAATGTGGGCCGCCAGATCCGCACCGACCTCATGGACAAGTGCAACCTGCACACGATATTGCGGCTGCCCACCGGCATCTTCTACGCCCAGGGCGTGAAGACCAACGTGCTGTTCTTCACCCGCGGCCAGCGCGACACCGGCAACACCCAGGCGGTGTGGGTCTACGACCTACGCGCCAATACGCCCCAGTTCGGCAAGCGCACCCCCTTCACCCTGGAGTTCCTGAAACCCTTCATCGCCGCCTATGGCGACCAGCCCGACGGCAGCGCGGCACGCACCGACGAGGGCGAGAGCGGCCGCTTCCGCTGCTTCAGCCGCGAGTGGATCGCCGAACGCAGCGACAGCCTGGACATTGCCTGGCTCAAGGACGACAACGCCATCGATGCCGCCGATCTGCCGGAACCGGCGGCCCTGGCCCAGGAGGCCATGGGGGAACTGGAACACGCCATGACGGAGTTGGAAGCAATATTGGCGGAGTTGGGCGAAGAGGTGGCGGAGTGAGTGAATTACAAGTGGGATGGGCAGAGACTTGCCTTGGTTATGTTGCCTCCTTTGAAATGGGACAAGCTCCCCCTGGTAGTGCAAGCAATTTTGCCGGTCACGGAAGTGTTTTCGTGAAGGCCGGTGAATTTGGAAAGACTTATCCAATTGTTCGAGAATGGACTACTGAACCGAAGAAGTTTGCAAGCAAAGACGATGTTCTTATTTGCGTAGTTGGTGCTACGGCAGGTAAAATCAACTTGGGAATCGACTCTGCCATTGGCCGTAGCGTTGCCGCGATTAAGCCAAATAAGGCGGTATTGCAGAAGCTGGTTTATTACTTGCTGTTAGGAAGAGTGGAGCAGTTAAGAGGTCAATCACTTGGAACGGCGCAAGGTGTAATCTCCCGAGATATGCTTGCGAATGTTCCGTTTGCATTGCCTCCTCTATCCGAACAAAAACGTATCACCGACAAACTAGACTCCCTGCTGGCCCGCATCGACGCTTGCCGCGACCGCCTCGACCGCATACCCACCATCATCAAGCAGTTCCGCCAGTCTGTCCTCGCTGCTGCCACCTCCGGCCGCCTCACCGAGGACTGGCGCGCCGCCCAGGCCGACCGCGTAGCCCGGATGCAGCCGCAGGCGGAATCCGGGTTGGTCGCCCACGATGCCGCCCAATGCCGCTATGAAGTCACCCCCATCCTGGATTCCGATGCGCTGCATCCAGGCTACGACGCTGAGAGTGCAATTACGCTCCAACAGGGGTGTGGGACAAATCATTGGCAGCAGTTCTGTTTGAACAATGTAATCATGGATATGCGCAATGGTCTCGCCTCAAAGCCCACTATGAATCCACCGGGTTCAAGAATTCTACGTATTAGTGCTGTTCGGCCAGGTAATCTGGACCTTTCGGATCATCGTTTTTTGGTTGTGTCTGAAAAAGATGCGGAGACGTATGCGCTGAAGTATCGCGATCTTTTGTTTACGCGATACAACGGTAGCCTTGAATTCGTTGGTGTTTGTGCATTGGTTAAGCACCAAGTAGAAGGTTATGTATACCCTGACAAACTGATTAGGGTGCGAGTGAATGAATCGTTGGCTATCCCAGAATATATTGAGATCGTATTTCGCAGTGAGTCGATGAGGCGTCAGATAGAAGGATTCGTCAAGTCAAGTGCTGGCCAAAAAGGCATTTCAGGTGCAGACCTAAAAAGCGCGCGATTATTCCTCCCACCTCTATCGGAGCAATCCGAAATCATCCGCCGCGTCGAAGCCCTCTTCGCCCTCGCCGACCGTCTCGAAGCCCGTGTCGCCACCGCCCGCGCCAGGGTCGCCACCCTCACCCCCGCCACCCTCGCCAAAGCCTTTCGCGGCGAGCTGGTGCCGCAAGACCCCAAGGACGAACCCGCCAGCGTGCTGCTGGAGCGCATCCGTGCCGAACGCGAGGCGTCGGCACAACCGAAAGCCCGGCGCAGCACTGCGTCCTGACCCGCTCAGGAACTTGCCCGTGCCCGCCCCGCGGCAAAGCCCGCACAAAGTCCGGTCGCGCAGGATGCGCCCGTCCCTGGCCGGGAGCCTTTGGAGCAGGGCTTCCGGGAAGGTTACAATCGTCGTTTTCCGAGACAAAACTGATACAAAACCGTTGAGTTCACGCCCCGGTTTCCTGGTTTTGTCCCCTAACACCGACCAACGCCCGTATCGCTACCTGCGCCGGTCCGGCACTGCCACGATGCCGCCGTTCGGCTCGATAGTGCCTTGATGATTAAGGTTTATTCATGTCTTTGAAATGCGGCATCGTCGGCCTGCCCAACGTCGGCAAATCCACCCTGTTCAACGCCTTGACCGAGGCGGGGATCGCCGCGGAGAACTACCCCTTCTGCACCATCGAGCCCAACGTGGGCATCGTGGAAGTGCCGGACCCGCGCATGCAGCAGTTGGCGGAAATCGTCAAGCCGCAACGCATGGTCCCGGCCATCGTCGAATTCGTCGACATCGCGGGCCTGGTGGCGGGCGCCTCCAAGGGCGAGGGCCTGGGCAACCAGTTCCTCGCCAACATCCGCGAGACCGACGCCATCGTTCATGTGGTGCGCTGCTTCGCTGACGACAACGTCATTCACGTCGCCGGCAAGGTCGATCCGCTTTCCGACATCGAAGTCATCGATACTGAACTTGCGCTGGCAGACCTGTCGTCCGTTGAAAAGGCGTTGGCGCGCTACACCAAGCAAGCCAAGTCCG
>CAIXFP010000744.1 GCA_903918705.1 uncultured Pseudomonadota bacterium | reverse complement strand
GGCCATGCCCGGGTGCTGGTGGTGTTCGACATGATCACCCGCTGGCTGCGGGCTTCCGGCTTTGAGGTCACCTACGTTCGCAACATCACCGACATCGACGACAAGATCATCAAGCGCGCCTTCGACAACGGCGAGCCCTTCACCGCCTTGACCCAGCGCTTCATCGACGCCATGCACGAGGACAGCGTGGCCCTCGGCGTGCTGCCGCCCGACCACGAGCCGCGCGCCACGGAATACGTGGGCAAGATGCTCACCATGATCCAGACCCTGATAGACCGCGACCACGCCTACGCCGCCAGCAACGGCGACGTCTACTACGCGGTGGGCAGTTTCCCCAGCTACGGCCAGTTGTCCGGCAAGACCCTGGAAGACCTGCGCGCCGGCGAGCGGGTGGAGATTGACCCGTTCAAGCGCGACGCCATGGACTTCGTGCTGTGGAAGGCGGCCAAACCGGGCGAGCCATCCTGGCCCTCGCCCTGGGGGCCGGGCCGGCCCGGCTGGCACATCGAGTGCTCGGCCATGGGCAGCGATCTGCTCGGCCGGCATTTCGACATCCACGGCGGCGGCCAGGATTTGCAGTTCCCCCACCACGAGAACGAGATCGCCCAGTCGGAAGGTGCGCACGGCTGCAAATTCGTGAATTACTGGCTGCACAACGGCTTCGTTCGCATCGACGACGAGAAGATGTCGAAAAGCCTGGGCAATTTCTTCACCATCCGCGAGGTGCTGGAGAAGTACGACGCCGAGGTGGTGCGCTTCTTCATCCTGCGCGCCCACTATCGCAGCCCGCTGAACTACTCGGACCAGCATCTGGACGACGCGAAGGCGGCGCTGAACCGGTTGTATACGGCGCTGCGCGGGTTTTCCTCTCCTCTGGCCCCTCTGATGGAACCCCTAAGCAATCGACTAGTCGGGCAAACGACGCCCGCCAAGGCGCTGCTTACCCCTGGGGGGGAGGGGCACATAAATTGTACCGCCCCGCTGCCGGCCCGCTTCAAGGCCGCCATGGACGACGACTTCAACACCCCGGAGGCGCTGGCGGCGCTGTTCGACCTGGCCGCCGAGGTGAACCGGAGCCGCGACCCGGCACAGGCCGGCCTGCTGCAAACTCTGGGCGGCGTTCTCGGGTTGCTGCAGCGCGACCCGGAGGAGTACCTGCAAGCCGGGCCGGCCAGTGACGATGGTTATACCCCGGAGCGTATCCAGTCCCTTATCGATGACCGTCTGGCCGCCCGCAAGGCGAAGGACTTCAAGCGCTCCGACGCCATTCGCGACGAGCTCAAGGCCGCCGGCATCGTCCTGGAGGACGGACCCCAGGGGACGACCTGGCGGCGGGAATAGCGGCCTCCTTGGTCGCCCCCCAGGCAAGTTTGTGCCGCCCAGGTCTCAGGCAAACGGAGCTCTCCATGTTCGGTTTCTTCAAGCGCCAGCCCCCCGCCGTGGCGCCGGCCCCGCTGGCCGAGGCCCCGCCCCGGGGCGATGCCCTGGTGGAAGCGGTGCTGATGTCCGGAGTGGTGCTGCCGCCTTATCCGGCGGTGCTGGCGGAACTGGACCACCTGTTGGCCGAGGAGGATTTCGAACTACCGCGCCTGGTGGATTTGGTGGGGCGCGATCCCAGCCTGCGCGCGGCCCTGCTGCGGGTGGCCAATTCTCCGGTGTTCGGCCCGCGCCAGCCGGTCTCTGGCCTGCTCCAGGCCATCACGGTCCTCGGCCTGGCCCGTGCCCGTTCCGTGCTGGTCTCCGCGGCCTTGCGCGATGCCCTGCGCGATTACGGTGACCCGATGCTGGTGCGTGCCCTGTGGGCGCGTTTCAGCGCCATCGGCAATCTGGCCGCCAGTCTTGCCAGCCACTCCGCCACGCTCAGGCAGCAGGCCGACCTGGCCTATACCACGGGCATGTTTCACGGCACGGGCGCTTTCATCCTGGCCAAGCGTTTCCCCGGGGAAACCCGTGTCCTGGCCCATGCCGGGCGGAATTTCGAGGACGAACTGCAACGACTGGGTGCGGAACTGGGCAGCGATCCGGCGCGCATCAGCGCCATGGTCGCGCGCAACTGGCATCTGCCCGCGGAGGTGGCCGAGGCCATTGCCCGGCAACGCCTGGGCCCGCAAGCCATCGCCGAGAGCGATACCTCCGGCAAGCTGGTTTGCCTGCTGCACCTGGCCATCGGCCGGTTTGACGACGGCGAGGCGGCCCCCGATTGGCGGCACGATGCGGAAATGTTGGGCCTCGATGGCGATGCCCTGGATGAAATCCTGGCCACGCAAGGCGCCGCGGAGTAAAGCCGGATCAAGCCTCCGCGTGCTTGTCGGCTGTGCCGCATTACGGAGTAAGATGGCCCGGAATCGGTCGAGGCCAGCGCATCGCCGGCAGGAATATCGGCTGAAACGTTCTTCACGGTTCTCTGAACAATTTTCGAGATCAGGTCATGAAATCGTTCCGCATTGCACCAATTCACGGCCACCCGTCCACTGGAGTTGCCCTATGACAATGCCGATTCGCTGTGGCGTGGTGAAATTTCCCGTGTACAAGACCAACACCGTTACGGCTCTCCCGGGGTGGGATTTCTGGGTGATCTTCCCGGGGACGGTGGTCTATGAATGTTTCTGTCCCGACTTCCCTTTGGAGGTGGGGGAAATCGCGATCCGGCTCAGCTACCTGTCTCCGCCCATCGCCGTGCCGGAGGACTCCGTACTCTGGTGACGGCCGGCGTCAAATCGGGCCTTTCGGGCACGCCCGGACATTCAGACATTTCGCTTGATCCAGAGCAAATGCCGGGCGCAAACCCGGCGCGGATTCCGCTAGAGTTGGCGTCCCCAAAATGCCTTGAAGGAGACAAGACATGATCAAGCTGTCGTTGCTGCTGTGTAGCTGCCTGATGTTGGCCACCCCGGCGTTTGCCGGCGATGCCGCGGCGGGTAAATCCAAAGCCGAGCCCTGCGCCGATTGCCACGGCGACGACGGCAAGGGGGACAAGGACACCCCGTGTATCGCCGGCATGTCCGAGGCGGATTTCACCAAGGCCATGAAGGAATACCAGGCCGAGACGCGCACCAAGAGCAAGAAGATGATCAAGTCCGCGAAGAAGGTCAACGACGACGACATCGCCGATCTGGCGGCCTATTTCGTCACCTTGCCGAAGAAATAAGCATACGGTTCCCCTTGCTTCAAGGGGAACAGAGGGGATTCCGCGACGGTCGCCATGCACGGCTCAGCGCGGCATCCTCTCCCTGGCCCCGAGTGGCCTGACGCCTTGAGCGTGGCACTCCCCCCCCCGCGTAGCACGCCTCCCGTTCGAACTCCTTGTCCACTTCAACCTTGAGATCCATGAAGCGGGGATGAGGCCACTTCCCTGGCCTGTCGACCCTTCCATCCTGTCGTAACCTTGATAGGCTCCGGGCCGGCGCGTTGCACCACATTGGTGCGGATGTGTCGAAGTCGGCGATAACGATGCACCCCGGCAGGCTCCCCTCCGGCGCCTGGGCCCCGAAAATCCAGGTCTGGCGCGCCGCGCAGCGCCGCATCGACGGTGGGCGCGAATCTTGCTCATACGCTTGGGCCTACACCCTGGACATGAGCCACCATGAGCATCCGCGTCGCGATTCGCCACAAGACCCATTACCGCTACGACCGTCCGGTCCACATGGCGCCCCACATCCTGCGCCTGCGCCCGGCTCCCCATAGCCGCACGCCCATCCTCGGTTACTCCCTGCGCATCCTGCCGGAGAAGCACTTCATCAACTGGCAGCAGGATCCCTTCGGCAACTTCCTGGCGCGCCTGGTGTTCCCGGAGAAGACCACCCACTTCGACTTCGAGGTGGAGGTGATCGCCGACATGACGGTGATCAACCCCTTCGATTTTTTCCTGGAGGAATACGCCACCGATTACCCGTTCGAATACGACGAGCAACTGGCCAAAGAGCTGGTGCCTTATCGCGAACTTTCCGAATCCGGGCCGTTGCTGATGCAGTGGTTGAAGACGGTGGACCACACCCCGCGCAGTACGCAGGATTTCCTGGTGGACATGAATCAGCGCCTCTGGAAAGACCTGAAATACAACATCCGCATGGAGCCCGGCGTCCAGACCTGCGAGGAAACCCTGACCCTGGCTTCCGGTTCCTGCCGCGACAGCGCCTGGCTGCTGGTGCAGATCCTGCGCCATCTCGGTTTCGCCGCCCGTTTCGTTTCTGGTTACCTGGTGCAACTCACCGCCGACGTGAAGTCGCTCGACGGTCCCTCCGGCCCGGAAGCGGACTTCACCGACCTGCACGCCTGGGCCGAGGTTTACGTGCCGGGGGCCGGCTGGCTGGGGCTGGACCCCACCTCCGGCCTGTTCGCCGGAGAAAACCACATTCCGCTCGCCTGCACCCCGGACCCGGTGAGCGCCGCGCCGGTGACCGGTGCCACCGACAAGTGCGAAGTCACCTTCAGCTTCGACAACTCCGTGGTGCGCATCCACGAAGACCCCCGCGTCACCAAGCCCTACCGCGACGATCAGTGGACCGCCATCGACGCCCTGGGCCGCGCGGTGGACGCCAAGCTGGCCGACTACGACGTGCGCCTGACCATGGGGGGCGAACCCACCTTCGTGTCCATCGACGACATGGAATCCGCCCAGTGGAACACCGCCGCCTTGGGCGCCCACAAGATGGAGCGGGCCCAGGATCTGTGGAACCGCCTGGGGCACCACTTCGCCCCCAACGGCCTGAAATTCTCCGGGCAGGGCAAGTGGTACCCCGGCGAGCCGTTGCCGCGCTGGGCCTTGGGGCTGTTCTGGCGCAGCGACGGGGTGGCGCTGTGGCAGAACCCGGCGTTGCTGGCGGACGAAGGCCGCGACTACGGCCATCGCAGCACCACGGCCGCCGCCTTCATGGAGCAACTGGCGCAACGCCTCGGTCTGCCCGGGCGCCACATCCACACCGCCTACGAAGACGCCCTGCATTACCTGCTCAAGGAAGCGGAAATCCCGGTCAACCTCGATCCGGCCCGCGCCAAGTTGAAGGACAGCCAGGAACGCCGCAGCCTCGCCGACAAGCTGTCGCGCGGTCTCGACGAGCCGGTGGGCTACGTGTTGCCCATCGCCTGGGATGGCGGGAAAAGCGCCTGGCGCAGCGGCACCTGGGAGTTCCGCCGCGGCCGCCTCTACCTGCTCCCCGGCGACTCGCCCCTGGGACTCAGATTGCCCCTGGCCAGCCTGCCCTGGATCGCGGAAGACCAGCGGGAACCCAGTTGGCCGCAGGACATGTTCGCGCCCCGCGGCGAGTTGCCGGATGCCTACGGTGAAGTGGCACGACGATTTTCCGAATTTCTGCCGGAAACGGAAACGCATCCGGAGATACAGGAACAGGGAATCGCCGACTCGCAAATCCCCCCCAGCCTCCCTTTGGAAAAGGGGGGAACCTCGGCCCCCCACACCGCCCTATGCGTCGAAGCCCGGGCCGGCGTGGTGCGCATCTTCATGCCGCCGCTCACCACCCTGGAGCATTACCTGGACATCACCGCCGCCATCGAACAGGTGGCCGCCGATTTGCAGACCCCGGTGATCCTGGAAGGCTACGAGCCGCCCCGGGACTGGCGATTGCAACGCCTCATGGTCACCCCTGACCCGGGCGTCATCGAGGTCAACATCCACCCGGCCGGCAACTGGGACGATCTCGTCGGCAATACCCGCCTGCTCTACGAGG
>CAIXFP010000743.1 GCA_903918705.1 uncultured Pseudomonadota bacterium | reverse complement strand
GCGTTCCGGTGCGGCGGATATGCTCATTGCTACGCCGGGCCGGCCGGGTCCTGGCGTACCATGGGTACCGAAACGGTGGGGGACGTGGCCACGTCCAATGCCCATACGGTGCAGCCGTCCGCATGGGATGCAGTGCGGGAGAAGCCCAGTTTTTCGTAATGGTCCCGCACCAGGCCGTTCCGCTCCGTAGGGATGTAGGTACCTGTGATGCGGTGTATGCCGGCAGCCCGGGCACGGGCCAGCAATTCCATGAGCACAGCCACTTCGACCTTGCGGTTCAGCACCCGGCAGCTCATCAGCCAGGTGTCCACGTCCCAGTCGTCGCCCGTACGGCGGCAAATGACAACGCTGATCATGCCGTTGTCGCCGAAGGTATCCGCCAGCCGGACCTGGAGGGTGACACAGTCTGAATCACCCTGGGCCGCCAGTACATCCGCCTCGGTGTAACGGCGGGTGGTGAGGTTGTACTGGTTCGACTTGTTGATCAGCTGGGTGATGCGGGTGCGGCTGACGTCATCGAACGGCGCGAAGCCAATGCGCATGTCCAGGGACTCCAGGTAGCTGTCCACATCGCCGGCCTGGCGCTGTAGGGCCACGCGTCGCGCGTTGTCCTGGTAAAAGTCGGCCCGCTGCCGGTCTTCCGCGGAGAATGCAATGGCCTCGAAATAGCCGCCGGCCAGCAGGTTGCGGGCATAGTCGGCTGGGTCGTCCGGGAGTTCGGGGACTTCCACTTGGGGCAGTATCCGGCGCACCAGGCCCCGTTCGACTGGGTTGTCGTCGAGGAACACCATGGAGTCCAGGCCTAGGGACAATTCCTCGGCGATGGCCTTGATGTTGGTGGCCTTGTCGTTCCAGTTGGCCTGGAAGATGGCCAGATGCTCTTCCTTGAGCAGCATCTCCGGATGCTTCAGGAAGGGCTGGCGGGCGATTTCGTCCGTGTTCTTAGAGGACACCGCCAGGACGATGCCTCGGCCGCGCAGCATCAGGGCGGTCTGTTGCACCGACAGGTAAGCCTCGCCCGTACCGTCGCCCTGGCCGATGACAATACCTTCCAGGCCGTCATCGCCGATCACGCCGCCCCAGAGGGTGTTGTCGAGATCGAGGATCAAGCAGCGCCGGCTCTTGCCGCGCAGCGCCGCCACCAGCCGGCAGGCCTGCTCCGCGTAGATGGGCAGGAACTCGGTAGCGAAGGGCAGCTTCGCCAGATTCCACAGGGTCGCGTCGTGCCAGTCACCCAGCCCCACGCATTCGGCCAGGCCGGCCACGTCGAATATAAGGTCGGAGGATCCAGCCACCGCCTCGGCCAGCCCCCGATTGATGCCTTCGATCAGAGTGCGCCAGGTGCCGGGCAGGACAAAATCCAGGCTGCCGAAGAGGGACTCCACGGGACGGGGCACGGTCTGCAGGATGCAGACGGCGTTGCTGTGGGTGTGTAGGCCTTGCCGGATCTGCTCGAAATAGGTCAGGGCGGCAGCTATGGCTGCCTGGCTGGCTTCCACGTCGCCGGGGGTAGGCTTTATGGGCAGGCCGTGATGATCAATGGCCACCAGCACGGCGTTGGGAACGGCTTGGTGCAGTCGGGACGTGGGCGACAGCGCTTCATGGAGG
>CAIXFP010000742.1 GCA_903918705.1 uncultured Pseudomonadota bacterium | reverse complement strand
GTACAGGGTGTTGTTGTCGCTGGCGTTGCGGCCGTTGCCGTCGTAATTGCTGCTGGCGCCGTTGAACTTGCTGTAGCCGGTGTATTGCAGCCCGAGACGCACATTGGCCCAGGGCGCGCCCCAGGAATCCGCCTTGCCGAAGGGAGTCCAGTCCGCCTGCAGGATGTAGCCGCTGGTGTCCGGGGTCCCGGCATAGCCGCTGTCCGCGCCCGGTGCATAGAGGCCGGCATCCGCGCTGCCGTTGACGCGGAACAGCCCGGCGGTGACGCCGTAGGTCTGGTCGTAATAGTAGGACGCGCTCAGGTCGAAGCGCCGCAGGGTGTTGCTGGAGTTGGCGGATGCGCCGCTGGCATAACTGGCGTCCAGCGTCTGTTTCTCGCCGATATAGGCCGCATTGAGCGCCACTGTGTGCTTGTCCGAGATCTGCCGCTGGTAGGAGGCATCGAAGCCGATGTCGCGATACTTGTCGGTTCCGGGCACGGTCTGATCCGGCTGGATGCGCGTATTCAGCCCGAACAGGCCGGCGGTGAAGTTGCCGCCGCCCAGGTCACCCATATAGGCCACCCGCCAGTAGGGGCTGATGCCGTCCACCTTGTTGTAGGGATCGCCGGCGTTGATGACATGGGTTTTTTCGATGAACGAACGGGACAGGCCCTTGTAACCGCCGAGTTCGGCATACCAGGCGTTGTTGAACAGGGTATAGGCATTGAGGCCCACCACCTGCTGGCCTAGGCCGCCGTCGATCATGGGCGAGGCGCCGCCCGGCGTCACGGTCGGGCTGATGTAGGGGAAGCGCCAGGCCGGCACCGTGCCCAGCACGTCACTCACGGTTGGGTTGTTGTTCAGGCTGACGCCGACGATGTCCGGTTTGTCTCCAAGGGTCATGGTGCGGGCATAACGAATATCGACCTCGTCCATGCCCAGCTTGTCGGTGTTGGGGTTGCCCTTGTCCGTGGTGCCGGTGGCCTGGACGAAGGCGCCGAGATGCTCGCTCAGGGCGCCAGCCAGGAATACCGAGGCCTGCTGGGCGAGCAGGGTCTGTTTCTGGGTTCCGTCAGACAAGGGAGTTTTCAGTTTCTGCATGGAGGATTGCAGCATGGCGGAAACCGGGATGTTGCTCTCCCCCTTGCTGAGGGTGTAACCCGTCAACTTGAACTGGATGCCGAAGGGGGTCAGTTGCGGACCGAAGGCGCCGACATGGCAATCCGCGCAGGCGGAGCCGGTCTGCCGGGCGAAACTGGGCAGGGCTTGGGCGGGCGTAGCCAGGAGCAGCGAAACGAGGCCGGCGGCCAGCAGGGACAGGAACCCGCGCGGCGGGATGAATGATGGATCGGAGTATCGAGGGGGCATGGTGCAATCCTTTCTATGCGATGGCCCGCGCCAAGCTGCCGCGGGCTTCAATCAGAGCCGGCCCAGCCATCCCGGGAGGAGTGGCCGGCCGTTCGGAGGGAGAACGTGAAATGGCTGTAGGAGCGGCGTCCCGCCGCGAAAACCGTAGTTCGGCCCGGGGACGGGCCTCCTACAGCGTTGCTTCACGCAGGGTGGCGGCAACCGCCATGAGCGTTAGAAGTGGTAGCCCAGGCCGAAGGACAGCATGTTGTCGTTCATCTTGCCAGTGGTGGACGACTTGCCAAGGCCGCTGACATGGTCGTATTCGCCGCGCAGATCCATGTTTTCGTTCAGCTTGTAGCTGACGCCGACACCGAGCAACGGCCGCAGCACGTTGCTACTGGCACTGCCGCCGGCCACGCCGGAACCGCTCGCCAGGGTCGATTTCACCCGGGCGGCCACCAGGCCAGCCTTGCCGAACAACGAGAAGCTGTCGCCCAGGGGCAGGATGCCGAGGGCGGCAATGTCCAGCCCCCCCGCCTTAACCGTGCCGGTGGCGGTGTCCGGGGTGCCGGCCACGCTGTAGCTGGAGGAATACTTGGCCTTGCCGAAATC
>CAIXFP010000741.1 GCA_903918705.1 uncultured Pseudomonadota bacterium | reverse complement strand
ACGCCACCCCGGGGTGGCGTTGTTCGTTCCGGCGACAGCGTAGCCGCGCATCGGCTGGTGACAACGTACCGGGGTATCGCCGCCGTTCCGTAACACGGTTCCATTACGCTGGGACTCCTTAGCCTTCAAAGGAACCACGGCCATGGACTATCGCCCCGCAAGCGGCTTTTTCGGGCCGGCGTTGCGCGTTCGCCGGAGTGTGCGCCTGATGATCCTCGCCGTCCTGGCCCCCTCTTCGCTGATGGTCCTGTTCGCGGTGGGGTACTCCCTGCTGCAACTCGATGGCATCTCGGAAGCCTTCGGCCAGTTCGTCGACCGCGACCTCGCCCGGATGCAGGCTTATGCCACCATGGACGCCGCCGGCACACAGAGCGGCCAGGCCGTGCGCAGTCTGATGCTGGACCCGAACGATGATCACAGCCGCCAGGTTTTGACCGCCTCCGACGCGATCTTCCGCAAGGCGCTGGCTCAGGCGGTGGCCATGGCGGAGCCGGGCAGTCCGCGCGCCCGGGCGCTGGCCAGGATCGATGCGCAGTGGGACGCGCTGAGCCAGTTGCGCGAGATGTCCGCGCAGACCACGGGGGTGCTGCGAGACGCCAAGCTGCGCTTTTTGGCCGAGGAGGTGCCACTTTGGCGCGAGGTCGGCGCGACCCTGGAATCCCTGCGCGATGCCGAGGTAATACACACCATGAAACTGCGCGATGCGGTCCGAAGCCAGGCACGGCAGGCTTACATCACCACCCTGCTGATGGTCTCGGTCTCCTTCGTGATCGCGGCGATCCTGACCTGGCTGATCCTGGCGCGGGTGCGCGCGTCCCTGTCCAGCCTGCATGACTCCCTGCACGAAATGGCCAGCGGCGGCGGCAACCTGCGCGACGCCCTGCCGGTCAGCGGGGAGTGCGAGATCGGCCGCGCTTCCCATGCCTTCAACGATTTCGTCGCCGGCTTGCGCGATCTGGTCACGCAGGCGCGTCACAACGCGGAGCAGGTCGCCAGCGAAATCGCGCAACTGGCCAGGAGTTCGGAAAAAGTGAGCCGAATGTCGCAACGACAAAACAATGAGGCCGAAGCGGCGGCGAAGGGGGTGGAACTGCTGGCCACGTCCATCTCATCCGTAGCCAATTTCGCCGACTACGTGCGCAAGCTGTCCGAGGACAGCATGCAGCGCACCGAGGATACCGAGCACCTGATCACCGCCCTGCATGAGGAAATCGTGCGGGTACAGGCGTCCATGCACGACATCGACGCGACCGTGGCGCGCTTCCTCGACAGCACCGGAGAAATCGGCGGCTGGACCCGCCAGGTAAGGGAGATCGCCGAACAGACCAATCTGCTCGCCCTCAACGCCGCCATCGAAGCGGCCCGCGCCGGCGAGCATGGACGCGGGTTCGCGGTAGTGGCTGACGAGGTGCGCAAGCTGGCCGAAAAATCCGGACAGTCGGCGCGCCAGATCGATGCCATCACCCAATCCCTGGCAAGCGAGTCGCAAGTGATGGAAGCGGCCGTGCGGGGCGGCGGCACGGCCATGGCGGCCAGCGTCCAGGTGCTCGACCAGGTGCTCGAAGCCCTGCACCAGACCCGCCAGGCCGCCCGCGATTCCGGCCAGGGCGTGGCCAGCATTTCCACGGCGGTGCACGAACACATGGAGAGCAGTCAGAACATCGTGCGCAACATGGAAACCATTGCCGACATGGCGCGGGACAACCACCGCTCAGTGCTGGGCACGTCCCAGGCGGTGGAACAGATCAAGGCCCTGGCGCTGCTGTCCAGCCAGGCCTTCGCCAAGTTCCAGACCTGAGGGGTGGATCGTGCGTATCCAGTTGCTTCCCGATGCCGCCCCCGCCCCGCTCGCTCCCCGGGCCGGATGTCCCAGCGTGGCGAGCCTGCTGCGTCAGGTGCCCGCCCTGTCACGCCGGGTGGCCTGCGAGTTGGCGCATGACGCCTTTCTCTCCGATGCCGACCTGATCGCCCTGCCGGTGCTGGACGAGAAGGACGCCCCCTGCGCCATCATCGACCGCTATCCTTTCCTGGAATTTTTTAGCCGCAGCTATCGCCGCGAACTGTTCGGCAAACGCAGCCTGGGGTATTTCCTGGAGGAGCACCCGGAAATCTACCCCGCGCGGATGCCGCTCCTGGTGGATGCCAACGCCAGCCTGGATGATGCGGCGCACATCCTCATGGCCGCGCACCCGCAGCATATGACCAGCGCCCTGATCGTGACCCGCGAGCAGCGTTATCTCGGCATCACCAGCAGCCATGAGCTGTTCAACGAGTTGACCCGGCGCAAACAGGAAGAACTCTATTTTCTGGCGCACTACGACGCCCTGACCCAAATCCCCAACCGCATGCTGTTCACCGACCGCTTGGGCCAGGCCTGCCGCGAGGCGCTGCGTAGCGGTCGGGAGGTCGCGCTGCTGTTCGTCGACGTGGACCGGTTCAAGCAGGTGAACGACTCCATGGGCCATGCCTTCGGCGACGAACTGCTCTGTGCCATCGCCCGGCGCATGCAGGCCTGCGCACGGGAAAGCGATACCGTGGCGCGCCTGGGCGGCGACGAATTCGCCATACTCATGGACGGCGTGCGCGGGCGTGAGGACCCCGAGGCGTTGGCGGCGCGACTGGTCGAGGCCATGCGGGAACCGATACGCATCGCCGACCGTGAAACACGGGTCAGCCTGAGCATCGGCATCGCCCTGTTCCCGCGCGACGATCACGACGCGGAGACGCTCCTGTCCAAGGCGGACGCGGCCATGTACGAGGTGAAGGCCAGCGGCCGCAACGGTTTTCGCCACTTCGAGGCAGGCTTTTCCACGTACAGCAGCGAGCGCTCCTCCCTGGAAGCGGAACTGAAGCAGGCCCTGGACCGTGGCGAATTCAGGTTGTGCTATCAACCGCAGATCGACCTGTCCAGCGGTAGCGTGGTGGGCGCGGAAGCACTGATCCGCTGGAACCACCCCACACGCGGCCTGCTCGGTCCCGGCTGCTTCATCGAGATCGCGGAGGAGAGCGGTTTGATCGTACCCATGGGCGACTGGGTGCTGGTGGAGGCTTGCCGCCAGCACCGCGAGTGGATGAGACACGGCCTGCCGTCGTTGCGCATGGGCATCAACATCTCGGCGCTGCAGTTCCACCAACCGGACTTCCTGAATCGCGTCAGGCAAGTGCTTGCGGAGCCCGGCGTCGATCCCGCCTTCCTGGAGTTCGAACTGACCGAAAGCCTGGTCATGCGCAAAGCTTCGACGGTGCTCGACATGTTGCGGGAACTGAAGGCGACCGGGGTGCGGCTGGCCCTGGACGATTTCGGCACTGGCTATTCAAGCCTGGGCTATCTCAGTCGCTTCCCCATCGACCGGCTGAAGATAGACCAGTCCTTCGTGCGCGGGGTCCACCAACTCCCGGTCAACGCCTCCATCCTGCGGGCCATCACCGCCCTGGCCAAGAGCCTGTCGCTGCTGGTGGTGGCGGAAGGGGTGGAAAGCGCGGCGGAACTCGCGGTGGTGCGGGAATGTGGTTGCGACGAGTCGCAGGGCTACCTGCATGCCCGTCCCATGCCGGCGGATCAGTTTGCCGCCTGGCTGCGCGATAGCGGTGTGCCGAGAGCGCCGGGAGGGCGGATGCAAGCCGCGGAAGCGGTCACGCCGGCCTGACCGCCGCGACCATTTCCGACCTACGCCGGCAGGTCCAGCGCGTGGCGCACGCGGGCGCAGAAGGCTTGCGGGGTGGGGGAAATGATCTCCTCGGGGATCGCGAACTTGCGGGTGAGGCGCGCCTGGTTCTCGAAGCCGTAGGCGACGATGAAGGGGTGCATGCCGCAAGCCAGGGCGGCGCTGTAGTCCTTGTGCTCGTCGCCACAGGCGAAAGCCCGCGCCGGATTGATGCCGAGGCGCTCGCGGGCGGCCTTGAAGTAGCCGGTTTTTTCCTGGCGCAGCGGGACGTAGGCGAGGAAATCCAGGCGGCCCAGGTCCAGGCCCTGGCGCGCGAACAGGCGCGCCAGGGTGATTT
>CAIXFP010000740.1 GCA_903918705.1 uncultured Pseudomonadota bacterium | reverse complement strand
GGCCAACCCCACCTACCTGGCCGACCGCGCCTTCCGGGTGAACCAGGCGGAATCGCCGTTCAAACAGGAGGAAGGCGATTACCCCATCCTGATGGCCGCGGCCCAGGAAAACGCGCTGGCCGGCGCCGAAGCCGACGCGCGGGGAGGCCTGGGTGCGGCTGGCTGAACCCCTCGATCAGGCCACCGGCCTGCGCCGCCTGTTCGCGGCGGATCCGTCATTTCGCGCGGTCGGCATTCTGGGGCCCGATGCCCGCCGCAACGCCCGCGTCTGCGCCGGCCTCGGCCTGGCCCTGGGACGGCGCGGCAGCCATGCCCTGATCCTCGACGAAGCCGCGGCGCCGCACAACGTCGCTTCCCTGCTCGGCGTCCTCACCCGCCACACGCTGTTCGATGCCGCCCGCGCCGGGCAACTGGCGCCGGTGATCCAGTCCGCCGGCCAGGGAGTCGATCTGCTCGCCGCCCAGGACGGCATCAAGGCCCTGGCGTACCTGGACGAGCGCGAGGCGCTCATGCTGGCGGACGGCTGGCGCGGCCAGGGCGCGGCGCCGCAATGGCTGCTGCTCAACAGCGCGCCGGGCTCCGGCCAGAGCCTCTCGGCCACGGCGGATCTGCGCGTGCTGGTGTTGCCCGGCGGCAAGACCCACCTCGCCCAGGCCTACACGGTGATGAAAAGCGCCCACGCGGTGTGGCCGGGCAGCACCTGGCTGGTGGTGGTGGAGGGGGTCGACGCGGCGGCGGGGGAGGCCTTGTTCGCCGCCCTGGCGGAAACCGCGCTGCGATTTCTCGCCATCCCGTGCGAATACCTCGGCAGCCTGCCCCGCCTCCGCGAAGGCAGCCACCCGATCCTGGCCGGCAACGACCGCATCGGCCACCCGTCGGGTGCCGGGACGGGCACCGTCCGCGGCGCGGAAATGGGCATAATGGCGGAACGCCTCGCCAGCGTTCCGATCGGCGAGGCCCTGGAATTCGAACAATATTGGCAACGCCTGTGGCTGTATTGCCGGATGAGCGCCGAGGCGGATGTCCGGCGCCCGGGCACGGCGTCTCGGACTGCGCCGCCCCCCGAGACGGCTCATAAAAACCCGG
This sequence comes from uncultured Pseudomonadota bacterium, assembly GCA_903918705.1. Taxonomy (GTDB): domain Bacteria; phylum Pseudomonadota; class Gammaproteobacteria; order Burkholderiales; family Thiobacillaceae; genus PFJX01. The sequence continues at coordinate 4,228 of CAIXFP010000740.1, read as the reverse complement.
GGCGGCCCGGCGTATTTGTTAAGGGCTCGTGATGTACGTTGGAGCGGAAAACAGGGATAAGAATGCGCTGGCCCAGGAGTTCCTGCCCCTGGTCAAGCGCATTGCCTATCACATGATGACCCGGCTGCCCGCCAGCGTGGAAGTCGACGACCTGATCCAGGCCGGACTGATGGGTCTGATGGATGCCGTCGACCGCTACGACAGCACCCAGGGCGCCCTGTTCGAGACCTACGCCACCCAACGGGTGCGCGGCGCCATGCTGGACGAACTGCGCGAGGCGGACTGGGCTTCGCGCAACGTGCGCCGCGCCGGACGCCAGATCGAAGGGGCCGTGCACGTGCTCCAGCAACGCCACCAGCGGCCCCCGTCGGAGCAGGAGATCGCCGCGGAAATGGGGCTCGACATCCATGCCTATTTCGACCTTCTGAACGATGCGCGCGGGGCGCAACTGGTTTATTACGAAGATCTCCACGACGCCGACGGCGACGATTTCCTGGAACGCTTCGCCGATCGCGAGCATCAGGGCCCCTTCGACGTGCTCTCATCCAGCCATTTCAAGAAGGCCCTGGCCCTGGCGGTGGGCATCCTGCCGGAACGGGAAAAGCAGCTCATGGGCATGTATTACGAGCAGGAAATGAACTTCAAGGAAATCGGCGCCGTCCTCGGCGTTTCCGAATCCCGGGTCTGCCAGCTCCACAGCCAGGCCATCGCCCGATTGCGCGGGCGCCTGCGCGAATGGTCGGCGGCGTAAATGCGCGCGCTGGACAACATCAGCATCATCGGACTGGCCCTCGGCCTGATCGCCATCCTCGGCGGCCAGGCTTTGGAAGGCGGCAGCATGGGCTCCCTGATGCAGTTCACCGCCTTCATGATCGTGATCGGCGGCACCCTGGGCGCGGTCATGCTGCAAAGCAATATGAAAGTATTCCTCGATGGCCTGTCCATGCTCAAGTGGGCGTTCCAGCCCCCCCGGGTGGCGCCGCAACGCACCCTGGAAATGCTCATCGAATGGAGCCAGCTGGCGCGGCGCGGCGGCCTGCTGGCCCTGGAGCCGCTGATCGAACGCCAGGGCGACCTGTTCCATCGCCGCGGCCTGCAGATGCTGGTGGACGGCGCCGAACCGGAAGTGCTGCGGGAAACCCTGGAAATCGACCTGCAAGCCTACGAAACCCATCACCTGGACGCCGCCAAGATCTGGCTCGCGGCGGGCGGCTATTCCCCCACCATCGGCATCCTGGGCGCGGTGATGGGCCTCATCCACGTCATGGAGAATCTCTCCGACCCGTCCAAGCTGGGCTCCGGCATCGCCGTCGCTTTCGTCGCCACCATCTACGGTGTCGGCGGCGCCAACCTGTTCTACCTGCCGGTCTCCGGCAAGCTGCGTTTCTGGGTGGGCCGCCTGGTGGCCGACAAGGAACTGTTCATCCAGGGCATCGTGGCCATCGCCAACGGCGAGAATCCCCGCATCATCGAGGCCAAGTTGCAGGGGTATCTGGCTTAAGGGCAGTCGAGAGCCGAGAGTCGAGAGCCGAGAGCTGAGAGTCGAGAGGACGCTAGGCATGGCACGCAAGAAACGCGAGGAAGAGCACGAAAACATCGAGCGCTGGCTGGTGTCCTACGCCGACTTCATCACCCTGCTGTTCGCCTTCTTCGTGGTGATGTACGCCATTTCCTCCATCAACGAGGGCAAATATCGGGTGATGTCGGATTCGCTGATCAGCGCCTTCCGCGAAGTGCGCACCACCGACAAGCCCATCTCCATGGGCAGCAAAACCCCCGCCATCCTGCCCGGCACGGGCAAGCCCATCGGCCATACCGCGCAAGTTCCGGCGGCCGACAGCCCCGAGCAGCAACAGGCCACGGAACACATGAAGAAGGTGGCCAAGAACGTCATCGACGCCATGCAGCCCCTGAACCAGAACGGCAAAGTGCGGGTCACCCAGTCGCCGCGCGGCATCACCGTGGAAATCAACGCCAGCCTGCTGTTCGACAGCGGCGACGCGGTGCTGCATCCGGACAGCAAGGAAGCCCTGGCGGCGGTGGCGAAGGTGCTGGCCGGGACCGACAACCCGATTCAGGTGGAGGGCCACAGCGACAACGTGCCCATCAACAGCCCGGCCTATCCCTCCAACTGGGAACTCTCCTCCGCCCGGGCCGGCAGCGTGGTGCGCCTGTTCGCCGAACTGGGCGTGCCCACCACCCGCATGGTGGCGGTCGGTTATGCCGACAACCAGCCCCTGGACACCAACGCCACCCCGGAAGGCCGCGCCCGCAACCGTCGCGTCAGCGTCCTCATCCTCAACGAAGTCGGCGGCGCCGCCCGGGAAGTCAGCCTGCAGAACAACCTCAAGGCGGCGGCCGTCCCCGGCGCGCCACCGGCGAAGCCCTGAAGGCTGCCTAAGGGTTATCGCGATCAGATCGGCGAGGTGGCGCTAAAGAGGCCGCCCCTGCCCATGGGAAAGCGTCCAGGAGTTCGCCGGCCATGCTTCAGTAGAGGCGGCCGCCATGGTGGCGGTACTGGGTGAACACGGCCCGGGCTTCCTCGCGCAACACCCCGTGCGCCAGTTCCACGCCGCGAGCTTCCAGATAGCGGTGCGAGGCGGGAAACACCGGGCCTTCGTCGAAACCGGCCTGTTCCGCGTCTTCCCGCAGGGCACCGCTCACCACCCGCGGCAGGCCGCTCCAGAGGATGGCGCCCAGGCACATGGCGCAGGGTTCGCAGGAACTGAACAGCTCCAGCCGCGGCAGGCCGGCGGCCCCCAGGTTGTGGCTGGCGTAATGGCTTTCCGCCAGCATGATGGCCAACACCTCGGCGTGGAGGAGCGAGTTGCGTTCCGGCAGGACGCGGTTGATGCCCACCGCGATGGCGCGGCCAGCGGCGAACACGGCCGCGGCGAAGGGGCCGCCCTCGCCGCGCTCGACGCTGGCCCGCGCCAGACCCAGGACCAGGCCCATGCGCGCTTCGTCGCCGGGCGCATCCGGCCAGGCGGCGACGTGGGGGGCGACCCACTCGGGCAGGGCCAGTTCCAGGCGGGTGGGGAATGGGGCCATGAAATGGCGCAGCTAAAGTACGTACCGCGCCAGATCCTCGCTGGCCGCCAGTTCCTTGAGGCGGGCGTCGACGTAAGCGGCGTCGATGGCCAGGCACTCGCCGCCGCGCCGGTCGGCGTCGAAAGAGAGGTCGTCGAGCAGGCGTTCCATCACCGTGTAGAGGCGCCGGGCGCCGATGTTCTCGGTGCGCTCGTTGACGCTCCAGGCGATCTCCGCCAGGCGGTGGATGGCATCATTGCTGAATTCCAGCTTCACTCCCTCGGTGTCCAGCAGGGCCTGGTATTGCCGGGTCAGGCAGGCATCCGTGCTGGTGAGGATCTGTTCGAAATCGGCCACCGACAGGCTGGTGAGTTCCACCCGGATGGGAAAGCGGCCCTGTAGTTCCGGGATCAGATCCGAGGGCTTGGACAGATGGAAGGCGCCGCTGGCGATGAACAGGATGTGGTCGGTCTTGATCATGCCGAACTTGGTGGAAACCGTGGAGCCTTCCACCAGGGGCAGCAGGTCGCGCTGCACGCCCTGGCGGGAAACGTCGGCGCCCTGGGCTTCGCGCCCGGCGATCTTGTCGATCTCGTCGAGAAAGACGATGCCGTTGGACTCTACGTTGCGCAGCGCCGCCAGCTTCAGTTCCTCCTCGTTGACCAGTTTGCCGGCCTCCTCGTCGATGAGCAGCTTCATCGCCTCGCCGATCTTCAGCTTCTTCTTCTGGGAGCGGCGCTGCCCCAGATTCTGGAACATGCCCTGGAGCTGGTTGGTGAGTTCCTCCATGCCGGGAGGCGCGAAGATTTCCATGTGGGAGGACGGCGCTGCCAGGTCCAGTTCGATGTCCTTGTCGTGCAACTGCCCCTCACGCAGCATCTTGCGGAATTTCTGGCGGGTGGCGGATTCCTGCTTGTCGGCCCCTTCCTCCCAGGCGTCCCGGGCGCCCGGCAGCAGGGCGCCGAGGATGCGCTCCTCGGCCGCTTCCTCGGCGCGCATCGCCACCTTGCGGGTGGCCTCCTCGCGCGCCTGCTTGATGGCGATCTCCGCCAGGTCGCGGATGATGCTGTCCACATCCTTGCCGACGTAGCCCACCTCGGTGAACTTGGGGGCCTCCACCTTGATGAAGGGCGCCCCGGACAGGCGCGCCAGACGCCGCGCGATCTCGGTCTTGCCGACCCCGGTGGGGCCGATCATG
>CAIXFP010000739.1 GCA_903918705.1 uncultured Pseudomonadota bacterium | reverse complement strand
GCCCTCGAATGTCGGCCTTCCGCTACTTCGTGGGGCGGTTGTGGTGGCGGACGCTCCGGCGTCGCAGCCAACGCGACGGCTTCAGCGCGAAGCGACTCGCCCGCCTGGTGAAAGACTGGCTTCCCCGCGCACGCGTCCTTCATCCCTGGCCGGAGGTACGCTTTGCCGTCAACCATCCAAGGTAGGAGCCCGGTGCCCGAATTGGGCACGCCGGGATCTGTGCGGGGGGTGCCCAGTAATGGGCGTCCCTGCCGCGATTCAAAGTTGCCGCAACGGCGTAGTTTTCGGCGTAAAAAAGACCAGAGCCCTATGTCGCCATAGGGCTCTGAGGCTAGCCGCAATTTTCGCGCAGTATCATGCCATTCGAGATGGCCGTTACACTCAGGCCGCACGCCGCCTGGAGAGGCCCAAGCCCAGCAACCCCAGGCCCAACAAGGCCAGGGTCGCCGGCTCCGGAATGGTCGGCGGGAGGAACAGTTTGAACTGGCCGCCATTGGATACGAAAAGCTGAGTCGTCGTACCGATCGCAGACGTAGCCGATAGCGCCGTGTTGACGTATCCGTTAGACGTTGAGTTGGCTGTGGCAGTGTTAGTGATACCCGACTCGATGGCCGCGCAGGTAGTGGACCCCGTTTTGGTGACCACGCTGGTCAAGCCCGCACCCTCGCAAGCCAGGCCCGCGATCATGGAATTGGTCACGACATTGCCACCACTGTAGTTGCTATCCTGCAGCGGCGTGGCGTTGGTGCTACCGAAGCCTATGGCGGAGCCCAGTGCCATCGGAGTACCGTCGGGCATGAACCAGGTGTTGGCAGCCATATAGGTGAATGAGCCGGACAACGTCACCGAGCCACCGGCAGTTGGATTGCCGCTGTTGTCAACATAACCACCACCGCCCGGAATCACGCTAAGGCTAGCCAACAGGGTGCCGTCATTGGCGCCGTAGGTTACCTGTACCGGCCCTCCCACGGAGGCCGGATCAGAATTCAAGGTACCAGGGGTGATGTACTTCCCGAAGTTATAGGTGTTCGAATCGGCATAGATATCCATACTACCGGCCGTGAACATGAACCCCTGGCTCAGGCTGCCGACGCCGCCGGCGCTGAGCACTGCGGTGATGTCCCTGCCAAAGCAACCATCGGCGTTACCGCAGTTACCAGGAGAAACGGGATCCGTAAAATAGCCAACCGAGGTATCAGCCGACGGCAACTTGAAGGCAGCGTATTCAGTGAAGGAAAAATTGCCACTACCCAGATAGGTCAACTGGATGAAGGCCGTGCTTTTGGTTCCGTCAATACCCAACTGCCCGTTTACTTGAATTGCATCCGTCTTACCCAAACCCAGAGGGTCGAAGTACCAGCCGGTCAGGGTGTTGTCGGCGGAAGCCGCGCCAGCAGAGAGGACGGACACCAACGCTACGAGCGCACTAACTTTGTTGAGTTTCATCTTGAACCCCAAGGTAAATATCGCAATGTCTGCAATCGGTGCAGACTGGTTGCAATACATTAAGCACAATCCGTGCCAATAATATTAAGTCCATATAGAACAAGACACTACAAAGGCCCTGCTTACGCAACGCCGCCACCGCCGAACAAAGTGTAAAAAAATTCGACACCTATAAGACCTAAAAACATGGCCAACGCCACGTGACAGCCGCATCCAGCTTACGTAATGAAATGAAACCCCACCCACTCGCCAGGCGAGTTAATGATCAATGCACCGGCTTTGCTCGCACCGCTCCGCGTCGCCCAGCAACAGGCTGGCGGCGGCGCGGCGCAGCGAGCGCGAAGAGGGGGCGGGCCCAGTCCCGATGCGGGCCATGAAGAACACCCGCTCCCGCGCCCGGCCTTCCAGTAGCGTGGACAGGCCTTCGTTCAACTCGGCCACCTGGCGGATGGCGGAAACCTTACCGGTGAAGGCACGCTCGTCACGGTGGTAACGCGTGAAAATCACGGGCGTCATCTCCGGCTGCGCGTAGAGGCCTAAGCGGGTAGCGGTCAGCCAGAAACGCTGCAAGGCGCGGCCAGCGGCAATATAGTCATCGCAATCCCGCACCGGCCGCTCCGCCAGCAGGGCCAGATGGGCCGCGCAGCCGAGTCCCGGCAGCAAATCCAGTTGAATTCGTGGCGGCAGGGTGCCCATCAGCCAAGTGTTAAAAAACTCGACACGGCGCCAACT
>CAIXFP010000738.1 GCA_903918705.1 uncultured Pseudomonadota bacterium | reverse complement strand
GCCCATCTGCCTGATCAGCTCGCGCATGTTGCGCGCACCCGCTCCCGAAGCAGCCTGGTAGGTCATGGGCGAAATCCACTCGATCAGGCCGGCGTCGAACAGGCCGCCGATGGCCATGAGCATCAGCGACACGGTGCAGTTGCCGCCGACATAGGTCTTCACGCCGTTACTGATGCCGTTCTTGATCACGTCCTTGTTCACCGGGTCGAGGATGATGATGGCCTCGTCCTTCATGCGCAGGGTGGAGGCGGCGTCGATCCAGTAGCCGTTCCAACCGGCAGCGCGCAGCTTCGGGTACACCTCCTTGGTGTAGTCGCCGCCCTGGGCTGTGATGATGATGTCCATCCCCTTGAGGTCGTCGACGGACATGGCATCCTTCAGCGCCGGCACGTCGCGGCCGATGTCCGGACCCTTGCCGCCCACGTTGGAAGTGGTGAAGAACACCGGGTCGACGTGGTCGAAATCCCGTTCTTCCTTCATGCGGCCCATGAGCACCGAACCCACCATGCCGCGCCAACCGATCAGACCAACTCGCTTCATTTTGTATTCCTTGATTTCCGAACTTTCGTAGGTCGGGCCAGGCCGCGGGCCGTAACCCGACAGCACCATTACATCGCCGCGACCACCGCGTCGCCCATGGCCGAGCAGGACACGCGGTTCGTGCCCTCGGTCCAGATGTCGCCGGTGCGATACCCCTGGGCGATGACCTTCTTCACCGCGGTCTCGATGCGATCCGCGGTGGCGGCATCGGCAAAGGTATAGCGGTACATCATGGCCACGGACAGGATAGTGGCCAGTGGGTTGGCGATGTCGCGCCCGGCGATGTCCGGGGCGGAACCGTGTATCGGCTCGTACATGCCCTTGTTGTGCTCGTCCAGCGACGCAGAGGGCAGCATGCCGATGGAGCCGGAGAGCATGGAAGCCTGGTCGGAGAGGATGTCGCCGAAGATGTTGCCGGTGACGATCACGTCGAACTGCTTCGGGTTGCGCACCAGTTGCATGGCGGCGTTGTCCACGTAGAGGCTGGACAGTTCCACTTCCGGATACTCCTTCGCCACCTCGGCCACCACGTCGCGCCAAAGTTCCGAGCACTCCAGCACGTTGGCCTTCTCCACCGAGCACAGGCGGCGCCCCCGCTTCAGGGCGATGCCGAAGGCCACGTGGGCGACCCGGCGCACTTCGGACTCCGAGTAGATCATGGTGTTGAAGCCGACCCGCTCGCCCTGGCCGTTGGGTCCAACTCGCATCTCGATGCCGCGCGGCTGGCCGAAGTACACGTCGCCGGTGAGTTCGCGGACAATCATGATGTCCAGACCCGCCACCACTTCCGGCTTCAGCGACGAAGCGCCGGCCAGTTCCGGATAGAGCAGGGCCGGGCGCAGGTTGGCGAACAGATTCAATTCCTTGCGGATGCGCAGCAGGCCGCGCTCCGGGCGCAGCGGGCGATCCAGCTTGTCGTACTGGGGACCGCCCACGGCGCCCAGCAGGACGGCATCCGCTTCCCGGGACAGCTTCAGGGTGGTTTCCGGCAGGGGATCGCCCTCGGCGTCATAGCCGGCGCCACCGATGTGGCCGTATTCCATCTCGATGCCGGCGCCTTCGCCCTTGAGCACGTCGAGTACCTTCACCGCTTGCGCGACGATTTCCTTGCCGATGCCGTCACCCGGCAGAACTGCGAGTTTCATGATGCCGATTTCCTATTCAAATGATGCTGTTCAATAAATGCCGCGCTATGTACCACAAATAACCCCCTTATCCGGCTGGCTTTGTGACACGGGTTATGACGGGTAATCGAGATTTCGACCATGGGAATGTCCGTTCATTTCAACCCGGAATAGTACCATAGGCATGACATTACTTATTGCATTGTTATCAATTTCAGCCCCGATTGGGCCGGCGGCTTGAGCCTGTGCAATGTGGCGCGGCTTACCGGGTCGACCTGGCGGTCCGTCATTCCGCCTCGCGCCGTCCGCGCCGGAAAGCGGTGTGGCGCCACGACCCGAGCCGACAACGCTGCAATGCGCCGGGTAGTGAGCCCGCCAGTCAGGGCTTCTGGGCGGCAGTCGGCTCCAGCCACTTCAGCAAGGTTTCGTACAACCGGTCCGGATCGACGGGTTTGCCTATATGGTCGTCCATGCCCGCCGCCATGCAGGTCTGGCGGTCCTCGTCGAAGGCATTGGCGGTCATGGCCACAATAGGCATCGTGCGATGCCCGGGTAAGGCACGGATCGCCCTGGTGGCATCCACGCCATTCAAGTGCGGCATCTGCATATCCATCAGGATCAGGTCATAGCGGTTTTCGCCGGCCAGCGCCACGGCCTCGGCGCCATCCCGCGCCAGATCCACCACCAGGCCGACGTCCTCCAGCAAGCCACGGGAAACCTCCTGATTGATGGGCTCGTCCTCCGCCAGCAGTATGCGCGCCCCCGCATGCCGGGCCACGATGAGCGCTTCCGCCGAGTTGTCGATCACTTCCGAAGTGGCGGCAAGGAGTTCGGCAACGTTCTTGCCCAAACGAACGGTGAACCAGAACACGCTGCCGAGGCCGAGCTGGCTTTCCACGCCGATTTCCCCGCCCATCAGATGCGCCAGCCGCTTGCAGATGGCCAGGCCGAGGCCGGTGCCACCGTAGCGGCGGGTCATCGAGGCATCGGCCTGCTCGAATGCGGAAAAAAGCCGCTTCCGGTCTTCAGGCGAGATACCGATGCCCGTGTCGCGCACCTCGAAACGCAGGTGCGCCGCGGCCGGTGTGGACTCCAGAAGCGACACCCGCACGCTGATGGCTCCCATGTCGGTGAACTTGACGGCATTGCCGACCAGATTCAGCAAAATCTGGCCCAGGCGCAATGGATCGCCTCGCAGAGGCAGATTCGCAATATCGCCAGGCAGTTCGACCGTCAGATCGAGATGTTTGTCGGCAGCCTTGTGGCCCATGAGATGTTGCAGGTTGGCCAGCACGTCGCCCACGGAGAATTGAGTCTGTTCCAGCGTCAAACGATCCGCTTCGATCCTCGATATATCGAGGATGTCGTTGATGACCTGAAGCAGGTGGCGGGAGGCGATGTCGATCTTGGTCAGTTGGTCCACGAGTTTGGGGTCGGTCGCCTTGCGCAGTGCGAGCCCGGTGATGCCCATGATGGCGTTCATCGGCGTGCGCAACTCGTGGCTCATGTTGGCTAGGAAGGTGCTCTTGGCGCGGCTGGCCGCCTCGGCGGCGTCCTTGGCGACCAAGAGGTCGGCGGTCCGCTCCGCCACCATGGCTTCGAGGTGGTGGCGATGTTTTTCCAGTTCGGCCGCCGCCGCCTTCTGGGCCGTGATGTCCACGCAAAAGCCGATGTAGCCGAGAAACGCGCCCTGGCTGTCGTAGCGCGGATTGCCATCGTCCCGGATCCAGTGATAGGTGCCATCGGCATGGCGCAGCCGGTAATCCATGCTGAAGGGCCGGCGTTGCTCGAATGAGGAGACGTAGATGTGCAGGCATCGCTCGAAATCATCCGGGTGTACCCCTTCCGCCCAGCCATTCCCGAGTTCCTGCCGCAGAGAGCGGCCGGTGAAACGCAACCAAGGTTCGTTGAAGTAGTCGCACAACTTGTCGGTGCCGGAGGTCCAGATCAGGGCCGCGCCGCCATTGGCGAGGGTGCGGAAATGCTGCTCCTGCTCGCGCAGCAGCCCTTCGGCCTGCTTGCGCTCAGAGATGTTCCGCGCCAGGCCGAGCACGTAGGGGGTGTCGAG
>CAIXFP010000737.1 GCA_903918705.1 uncultured Pseudomonadota bacterium | reverse complement strand
GCCGGCGCCGCCACCGCAGATACCCTGACTGGAGCACCAGGTCACCGCGCCCGTGTTGCAGTTCCATTGCGGGTTGAGCATCAGATAGTTGCCGCCACTGCCGCCGATAGCCTGGAAGCTCGACGCTTGCCCGATCTGGTCGCCGGTATGGGAGCCCACCAGGGAATTCGCCGCCGAGACGATGCCGGACAAGTTCGTGTCGCTGACCCGGGTCACCGCGCCGAAGCCGCCGTTCCAGCTGGGACTGAGTACCAGGTAATGTTTGTTGCCGAAGTCGCGGATGCCATCGGAGCCGACCTGATCGCCGGCAAGGGAGCCCACCAGGGAATTCGCCGCGGAGACGATGCCGACAACGCCCGTGGTGCCATGACCCCAGGTCACGGCGCCCATGTTGCCGTTCCATTGTGGGTTCAGGAACAGGTAGTTGCCGCTGGACAGTGTCTGGATGCTGCCCGCTCCGATCCGGTCGCCGGCATGGGAACCTACCAGTGAGTTGCTTGCCGAGACGATACCCTGAATCGCGACTGCGCCATCGCCCCAGGTCACCGCGCCGGCGTTTGCCGATGCTGCATGGGTGAAGGGGTCGATGGAGGTCCAGTCGGGACTGTTCAGAACGTAATAACTGTTGCCGAACTCGGTGTAGCCGGCGCCGATCTGGTCGCCCGGCGTGCTGCCCACCAGCGAATTGGCTTCCGACACGATGCCGCTGCCGCCACCGCAGACGCCCAGGGTGGAACACCAGGTCACCGCGCCCGTGCCGCCATTCCACTGCGGATTCAACATCAGGGTGTTGCCGCTGCCGCCGATTACCTGGAAGCTCGATGCCTGCCCGATTGCGTCCCCGGCATGGGAGCCCACCAGGGAGTTCGCCGCCGAGACGATGCCGGCCAGTCCTGTGGCGTCGCTACCCCAGGTCACCGCGCCGAAGCCGCCGTTCCAGGAGGGGCTAAGCACCAGGAAATTGCCGTTACCGAAGTCGCGGATGCCCGCGTAACCGATCTGGTCGCCCGCGTGGGTGCCCACCAGGGAGTTGGCCGCCGAAACGACGCCTGTGATCATGGCCGAGCCGTCACCCCAGGTCACCGCGCCGGCATTCGCATAGGGGAGGTCACTGCTAGGCGAGACATAGGACCAGTCGGGACTGCTCAGGAGGTAATTGCCGGTTCCGAACTCGGTGTAGCTAAAACCGATCCGGTCGCCCCGCGTGCTTCCCACCAGCGAGTTGGCTGCCGACACGACGCCGCTGCCGCAGTCGCCCTGGCTGGAGCACCAGGTTACCGCACCCGTGTTGCCGTTCCATTGCGGATTCAACATCAGGTTGTTGCCGCCGCTGCCGCCGATTTCCTGGAAGCTGGATGCCTGACCGATCAGATCACCGGTATGAGAGCCCACCAACGAGTTCTCTTTCGATACGATGCCGGCCAGACCCGCGTCATCGTTACCCCGGGTCACCGCGCCGAAGTTTCCGTTCCAGTGGGGACTGAGTACCAGGAAATTACCGTTGCCGAAGTCGCGGATGCCGTCGGAACTGACCAGATCGCCGGAATTGGACCCCACCAGGGAGTTGCTCGAGTCTACGATGCCGATCACGCCCCCGGCGCCGCTACCCCGGGTCGCAGCACCCGTGTCGCTATTCCAGTGGGGGCTCAGGACGATAAAGTTGCCGCTGGACAGCACCGAGATGCCACCTGAACCGACCTGATCGCCCGCGCTGGAGCCCACCAGCGAGTTGGCTTCCGAGACGACGCCAGAGATCGCTGCCGAGCCATCGCCCCAGGTCACCGCGCCGGCACCCGTCGCCGCAAAATGATCGGAGTTGACGTAGGCCCAGTCGGGACTGCTCAGGACGTAATTGCCGTTGCCCAGATCAGTGTAGCCGGAGCCGATCCGGTCGCCCGGCGTGCTCCCCACCAACGAGTTGGCTTCCGACACGACGCCCGTTCCACCGCCACCGCAGATGCCCTGATTGGAGCACCAGGTCACCGCGCCGGTACTGTCGTTCCATTGCGGATTCAGCATCAGGGTGTTGCCGCCGCTGCCGCCGATTTCCTGGAAGCTCGAAGGCTGCCCGATCTGGTCGCCGGCATGGGAGCCCACCAGCGAGTTGTCCGCCGAGACGCTGCCAGTCAGGCCCGTGGCGTCGCTACCCCAGGTTACCGCGCCGAAGTCGCCGTTCCAGTGGGTACTGAGCACCAGGAAATTGCCGTTGCCGAAATCGCGGATGCCATCCGAACCGACCTGGTCGCCGTAATTGGATCCCACCAGGGAATTCGCCGCAGATACGACACCGGTGACGGGCGCGCTGCTGCTGCCCCAGGTCACGGCACCCATGGCGCCGTTCCACTGGGGATTCAGGATCAGGTAGTTGCCGCTGGAGAGCACCTGGATGCCGCCGGCGCCGATCTGGTCGCCTGCGTGGGAACCCACCAGCGAGTTGATTTCCGAGACGACGCCATTTAGCGTGGCGGAGCCATCGCCCCAGGTCACCGCGCCGGCACTCTCCGACGCGGCATGGGTGATGGGGTCGATGTAGGTCCAACCGGGACTGCTCAGGAGGTAATTGCCGTTGCCGAACTCGGTGTAGTTGGAGCCGATCTGGTCACCCGGCGTGGCCCCCACCAGCGAGTTGCTGGCCGACACAATACCGGTGCCGCATGCGCCTTGACTGGAACACCGGGTCACCGCGCCCGTGTTGCCGTTCCATTGCGGGTTGAGCATCAGATAGTTGCCGCCACTGCCGCCGATATCCTGGAAGCTCGACGCCTGCCCGATCTGGTCGCCGGCATGGGAACCCACCAGGGAGTTCGCCGCCGAGACGACAGCGCCATGGGGCGAGGCGGGTTGTGCCGGATCGGGCAGGTAGCCCGAGGTTAAGTTGCCCCAGGTCACCGCGCCGTAGCCGCCGTTCCATTTGGGGCTGAGCACCAGGTAATTGCCGTTGCCGAAGTTGCGGATGCCATCGGAACCGATCTGGTCGCCCGCGTGGGAGCCCACCAGGGAGTTCGTCGACGACACGGCACCGGTGACGGACGTAGTTGCGGACAGCCAGGTCACCGCGCCATAGCCGCCGTTCCAGTTGGGGCTGAGCACCAGGTAATTGCCGTTGCCGAAGTCACGGATACCGTTCGAGCCGATCTGGTCGCGGGCGTGGGAACCCACCAGAGAGTTTGTCGCCGACACGGCACCGGTGATGCTCGCGGTTGCTGACAGCCAGGTCAGTGCGCCTGCGTCGTTATTCCATTGCGGGCTCTCTACCAGGAAGTTGCCGTTGTTGAAGGCGTAGATGCCGGCGGACCCGATCGCGTCGCTGGCCAGCGAGCCCACCAGCGAGGTTGTGCCTGAGACGGTGCCGCTCACGCCGACATCGGCCGACATCCAGGTCAACGCGCCGGCGCCGCCATTCCAGCTCGGGCTTTCGATCAGGTAGTGGCTGCCATCGAGCGAATAGAGCCCGCCGCTACCGACTGCGTCGCCCGGATGGCTGCCCACCAGGGAGTTCGCGGCAGACACGGTGCCGCTGACACCCGCTGTCCCGCTGCCCCAGGTCATCGCGCCGGCAGCGCCGTTCCACAGGGGACTCTGCACCAGATAGTTGCCGGAGCCGAAGGTGTAAATTCCGTTGGAACCGATCTGGTCGCCGGCATGGCTGCCGATGAGAGCCGAGATCAGGCCGCCGCTGCTGCCGTTGTAAAGGTAGGCCGCGCCGCCGTTGAGGGCGCCGAAACTGTCCTGGGGATCGGTCACCAGGATATTGCCGCTGGCGAGCACCAGCACGTTCGACCCGAAATTGCCGCCATCCGGATTGGGGTCCACCAGGGTGACGACGCCGTAGCTACTGCCCTGGGCATCGATGGTGATATTGGCCGGGTCCAGCAGGAGCGTGCCCGGTTTGCCATTGCCGGCGCCGGCATCGACCTGGCCGCCGAAATGGAAGCCCTGTTTCCCGGAAACTTCGACGAAGCCGCCGTCTCCCGAATGGCTGCCGCCACGCGCCGAAATCTGTCCGTAGAAATCGGTGCGCTGGTCCGACCAGATGACCACCTCGCCGCCGTTGCCGGCATTTTTCGCGTCGGCCACCAGGGTGGTGGAGAAGTTGACGGCAGTCTGGGCGGAATTGGCCACGTCCGGGTTGCCGCCATGGAGATCGCCGCCGACCAGGATGCGGCCGCCGCCGTTGTCGCCACTGGCGTCGGCGTGCGCGCCCAGGAGCACGACCTGGTTGCCGAGCAGTTGGATGTCGCCGCCCTGGGCGCCGGCGGCGCTGAATGTGGCCGAAGTGAAGAGCATGCCGTCGCTACCACTCCCCGCCCGCGCCACGATCTGGCCACCGGACCCGCCGCCTCCGCCGTTGGCGCTGATAGCAGCCGATTCAGTCTGAATGATGTGGTCGGCGGCAAGCGTCACGGAACCGCCATGGCCGGCGCCGGCGTCGGCGCTGATGTTGCCGGATTGCAAAAGGTTGGAGGCCCTGAGGTAGATCTGCCCGCCTTCGCTGACCGCGCTGCTGGCGCTGAGGGTGCCGGACTGGTTGACGAAGCCGGCCACCACGCCGATTCGGCCACTCTCGGCCAGGATGGAGCCGAGATTGACGGCCTGGCCCGCGGGTGCGCTGACCTGCACGCGCAGTGCGGGGTTGAGGGTGTCGGCCAGTTCCACGCTGTGGCCGGCGGCCAGGATCACCTCGCCGCCGGGGCTGGTGATGATGCCGCTGTTTTCGATGCTGGGGGCGATGAGCATGACCTGGCCGCCCATCGGGGTGGTGATGTGGCCTGCGTTGCTCACGGCACCCTCGTTCCCCGTGCCGTCGAAACGCATCTGCCCGGCGAGAAAGTCCGCGTTGCTCAGGTTCAGGCTGGAGGCCACCAGGCCCGCCACGTCGATTTTTGCGCCCTGGCCGAACAGCACCCCGTTAGGGTTGATGAGGAACACCCGGCCATTCGATTGCAACTGCCCGAGAATTTGCGACGGATCCTGGCCGATCACCCGGTTGAGCACGCTGCTGCTCGAACTGGGCTGGACAAAGCGGGTAAGTTCGTTCTGGCCGATGGAGAAGCCGCCCCAGTTGATGATGGCGTTGGCCGTGTTGGTGACGGTGAGGGTGTTGCCGCTCTGGTTGAAGTTGGCGCTACCGTTGACCACCGTGGGGGCGGTGGGATTGGCCCACGCCGAAGCAGTCCCCAGGGCGATGCCGAGTGCCAGGGCGAGCGGCTTGAGCAGGAAATGCCGGAACCATGCGTATCTGCCGTCGCGACGCGAGCGGATTCCGCCATGACCCTCCTTGCCACGTGCGGAGGTCGTCTCGGCAACGGGCACCGGCATGCCGAAACGCCGGTTGTAGACCAGTCGGAAGCAGCCCGTATTCATGGTTGGGTGTCCTCTCGGGAGTCGCCGCGCAGCCTCGCCGATTCCGCCCATGAAGGCCGCGCCGACCTGCGGGGAGCGCTATGGGAGAAGGCGGTCGGCAAGGTTTCGGCCATGGTTTTGCCTAGAAGATGTAGGAGACGCTGGCATGGAAACGCGCGCTGCCACTCCTGGTCTCGGCGTCGGCATCTCCGGCGAGGACATGGCCATAGTCGAGGCGGGCGCTGAGATGCTTGTCCAGGCCGAAACGCGCACCGATGCCGGCGCTGGCGATGGCATGGTGGGGTGTCTCGCCGGGCTGGGCCCGCAAACGGTCGGCCTGGCCTCCATCGAAAAAGCCCAGCAGGCGCAAGCTGGCATGCTCCAGACTGACCTGCCCGCCCAACACGGGGGTGAGGATTTCCAGGCCAAGCCGCCAACCGCGGTCGCCGGTCACGATGCGTTCACCGAAGCCACGCACCGAGTCGTGCCCGCCCAGGCCGAATTGCTCCCCTGGCACCAAGGGTTGCCGGGCGTATTGGCCGTCCAGCGCGGCACGCGCCAACCAGTCGCTGGGGAAGACATGGCTGAAGTTCGCGCTGTAGCGCAGCATCTGGTAATCGGCGCTCGCGCCGCTGCGTACGCCGGAAAAGTCCGCGTCATTGCCATGGTCGCCACCGGGGACGTTGGCGATGGCGCTGATCAAGTAGCCTGCCTGGTCGGCTTGATTGGACCACTGCCCTTTGTAGCCCAGAGTCAGGGGGTGCACCGTGTACTGGTTGTCGAGTGTCCCGGCATTGCTGTAGGCGCGGTAGTCGAAGCCCAGGGACAGTTTCTGCTCCAGGGCGCTTTGCTTGGGCAGGTTGTAGGTGTAGGTGCCGCCAACGACGGTGCCACGTCCGGTTACGTTGAAAGCGTCAGCGACGTTACCCGCGCTGACGTTGGAATGACCCGCGTAGAGATCAATGCTGCTGCTCCGGGCATACAGCGGGAAGTGATACCCGGCGCCCAAAATGGCGACATCTCCCAGCCGTTCCGGTGAGGTGACGTATTGCAAGGTGAGGACGTCATCGCGATTGCCGAAGTTTGCGTTCTGGTAGCCGACCGTCAGGCGGGTGTTGCCGGTTGCTGCGCTGCCGGTGTCGTCGAGACTGACATAGGCTTTCCAGGGTTTTTCGTCATCGACCCTGAGCACGGCATCGATGTCGCCCCCTGGCTTGGCCGGCCGGAACAGCAGGTAGGTGTGCTTGCTCGGATTTTCAGAGGCGAGGCGCAGTTCCTCGGCCAGTCTGAGGCTGTTGGGCGTCTGGCCCTGGCGCAAATCCGGCACGCTGGCGAGGATGTTGGCATTATCGTGGTGCTGAGCGCCGAGAGTGACGATCTTGCCCACCTTGTGCTCAACGACTTGAAGACTGACTTTGCCGGTACTGATTTCCTGTTCTGGAATGATGACCTCAACCGCGGCATAGCCGGATGCGACATAGCGCGCCAGGAGATCGCGGCGCGCGGCTTCGATATCCGCGAAGTGGCGACCGGATCCGGCATGAGCGGCCAGGGTGGTCGCGATGACGCCGGCATCCAGCAATGTGTTGCCGGAAACCTCGAAGTGCTTGATCGCGAAACTGGGTTCGGCCGGGATGTCACCGGCCTCCGCCATCGGGAGGCCTCCACCAGCCAGGACGAGGGCGAGCAGGAAGGCGGCGGAGTAACGTTTCATGGGCTAAGGTCAGGCCAGGTCCGGTTGTACGTGCGGCAGGGCGGGCTGTTCGACTACATCGTAGTAGCTAACCGGGCATTGCCCAAGGTATCAGATGCTTCACATTTATCCGATGCGGCAGAACCAGGCTGCGATAGGCATCTTACTGCATTGATCATGTCGCTATGCCATTAGGTTTCAGGATTATGGCGACAACGGACATTGGTCGCGGCGCGCCGCTCATGGAAGGTCAACTATGGGGCGCGTAGCCTACGGCCAGGATTGTTCCCTCGACCGGGCGAACTGGTAGAGTCGCCGCCATGGTTCCCGATGCCATTGCGCCCTGACCGCCGATCCATGCGATTACCCAAACCCGATACAAGCTGGTTGGTGCCGGTTCTCATCGTCCTGGCCGGGGTGCTGCTGTATCGCCTCGACCCCCTGCCGCTCCAGATTCTGCGCAACGATGTGTTCGACCAGTACCAGCGCTGGGACGCCCGCCCCTATCGGCCCGGGCCGGTGCGGATCATCGACATCGACGACGCAAGCCTCGCGAAACTGGGGCAGTGGCCGTGGCCGCGCACCTGGGTCGCCGACCTGATCCTGCGACTGCGAGCGGCGGGTGCCACGGTGGTGGCCTTTGACGTGATCTTTTCCGAACCGGATCGCACTTCTCCCGCCGCGATGTTCAAGACCTGGGGTACCCGCCCGGACGCATGCCGGCCACTGGTGCTTCTGCCCGACCATGACGAACAACTGGCGCGGGCCATCGCCCGGGGCGGCGTGGTGCTGGGACATGCCCCCAAGGAGGGGGGCACGATGCCGGCGAACCTGGCGCGGCCCTTCGCGATCATCGACATGGGGCCGCCTTCCCTGCCCTATCTGCACGACTTTTCCGGAACCGTGGCGGCCCTGCCGGCGCTACAGCGGGCGGCGGCCGGTAATGGCGCGATCGCCTTTCTCTCCGATCCCGATGGTGTAATCCGCCGCGTGCCGCTCCTGCTGCGGGTCGGCGGCCAGGCGGTGCCGTCGCTGGTCAGCGAAGCCCTGCGGGTCAGCCAGGACGCGAAGGACTATGCGGTGCTCACTTCGGATGAAGCGGGGGCCGGGCTGGAGGAAATCGTGGTGGGCAAACTGACTGTCCCCAGCACGGCGGAAGGTGAAGTCTGGGTGCGCTACACCCACGGCGGCGAAGCCCGCTACCTTCAGGCCTGGCGGGTGCTCGCCGGCCAAATTCCGGCGGGTTCGCTGCGCGGCGACGTGGTGCTGGTCGGAACCTCCGCCAAGGGTTTGCTGGATCTGCGCCACAGCCCCCTGGGTGGCATCATCCCCGGCGTCGAGGTGCACGCCCTGGCGCTGGAACAAATCCTTTCGGGCGACACCCTGGAGCGTCCCAATTGGGCGCGGGGTCTGGAAGCCTGCATCATCGTCGTCATGGGTCTGCTGGTGGGATTCGTGGCCCTGTCGGCGGGCGCGGTGTGGTCGGCGCTGATCGTCGCCCTAACCCTTGCCGCCACCGGATGGGGCGGTTGGTGGGCCTATTCCCGTCATGGGCTGCTGCTCGATCCGGTGGCGCCGGGACTGGTCGTGGTCTTGTCCTTCCTCCTGGCCAGCCTGCGCCACCACATCGCCACGGAACGCCGGCAACGCTGGGTGCGCCAGGCCTTTGCCCGCTACGTCTCGCCCAATCTGGTGCGGCATATCGTGGAGAATCCTGGCGCCCTGGAACTCGGCGGTTCCAGGCGGGAATGCAGTTTCATCTTCACCGACCTGGCCGGCTTTACCAGCCTGATGGAAAAGCTCGATCCGGTGAAGGCCGTGACCCTGCTCAATGCCTATCTCGACAACATGATACGCATTGCCTTCGAGCACGACGGCACCCTGGATCGCATCGTCGGCGACGCCGTGGCCATCATGTTCTCCGCCCCCATCGAGCAGACGGACCACCGCCGGCGCGCGTTGCGCTGCGCCGAAGCCATGCACCGGTTCGCCTGCCAATACGCCGCCGCAGCGAAAAGTAATGGCGTCCCCTTCGGCCTGACCCGGATAGGCATACACAGTGGCGCGGTGACCGTGGGCAACTTCGGCGGCAGCACCATCTTCGACTACCGCGCGCTGGGCGACCCGGTGAACACCGCCTCGCGCCTGGAAAGCGTCAACAAGCAGTTGGGCACCCTGGTCTGCGTCTCGCAAGCCACCCTGTCCGGCGCCGACGAAACGGCCGCGCGCCCCGTGGGCCGCCTGGTCCTCAAGGGCAAGACCGAGCCGCTCATGGTGTATGAACCGCGTTTTGCGATTCGCTGCGATGTTCCGGATCCCGACCTGGCCTACGAGGCTGCCTATGCCTTGATGGCAGCCGACGAGGATGCCGCCCGGCAGACGTTCGAAATGCTGGCCGAGCAACGGCCGGACGATCCCCTGACGCAATTCCATGCGCGTCGGCTACGCACCGGGCCGACGGGGGATCTGATCGTATTTACAGAGAAATGAGACGTCATTGAGCGTCTTCGGGTGCCATGACGAAGATTGCCACGTTGAGCGGCGAAGGCGCACACTTGAATGGGGCCACCCACAATTCAATTTAGGGTAGTTAACCACTGAACCGGGAGCATGCAATGCCCATCCATATCACCCTCGCCAAGCTGCCGGAACAGATCGACGCGGTCTTCAAGATTCGCCATACCGTCTTCTCCGAGGAAGAAGGTAAATTCTCGCCGACCCATGACGGTCGCATGTTTGATCGATTCGATGCCTATCCCACAAGCAGCAATTTGATAGTCCTGGGTGATGGCGAAGTGGTCGGCAGCATGCGTCTGACGCTGGATTCGGAGATGGGCATGCCCGCCGATGAATACTACGATTTTCGCGCCCATCTGCCGCCTGAATCCCGCGCATTGAATTGCGGCATGTATTGCGTCACCAAGCAATACCGCAGCAGTCGAATCGCCTATGGATTGATGCTGATGGCCAGCTATTTTGCCGTCTCCAACAATATCACCCATGTCGTTGCCCCGATTAACCCGGATATCGCCAAGATGCTCGGCAGGGTGGGTTTCAAAACTCTCGACGAGGAATTCACCGAAGCGCATACCGGCGTGAACATCGTTCCGGTCATGCTGGAGGTCAAGCACTCGACGGATTACTTCATCAACTTCGCCTATCGCAATCAATTACAGAATTTCCTGGGTTCCTATGACTGCCTGTTTTTCCGGGAAGGTGAGTACGTCGTCCGGGCGGGAGAACATGGCACCTCCGCCTTCGTGATCATCGAGGGCGAGGTCGAGGTGAGGCTTCCCGGCCGGGACGAACCCATCGACACCATGGGCGAAGGAGAAATCTTTGGCGAATTGGCCTTGTTGACGGACGAAATCCGCACCGCCCACGTCATTGCCAAATCCGAGCTCCGGGTCATGATGCTGGCCAAATCCGTATTCATGGAATATCTGCTGCACCATCCGGAGAAGGCCATCGTATTCATGCAAAGCATAGGCTCACGCATGAAGAACCTGATCAGCAAGATGCATGCTTGACGGGTGTAGCGTCCCACTGAATGGCAACGCTACAGGAAGAAAAAGGCATAACGTCCGAATGCAACGGCCTGCGCGGCCATTAGCCCGCGCAGGGAGGAAAGCCGGCGGCCTTTTGCCGGCGCCCTTCGTCGAATGCCACACAATAGACCCCTTACGTCCACTCCCCAACGGACATCTCCACAACACCCATGCCCGCCAAATCCGCTGCATGGATTCCCTGGGCCACATAATGATGGAATAAAAACTGTCCTTTGCGCAGGTGATGAGTCCATGCTTCAAGGAATAGCTATGGCCACCATCCCCATGCGCCACATAATCCTAAATCCGGCAGTTGAAACCGTAAGTCGTAGCTTGGGCAAAGCGCAGCGTGCCCAACCTACGATACTCACCCAGAGGGTGACACCTACGGGTAACCCATCGCGACCCTTCTTCGATGACACCCAGCGTGTCATCGAAGACCCTCGAAGCCTCATCGAAGACAGTCCGAGCATCTCGCAAGACCCTCGAAGCATCATCGATGACAGTCCAAGCATCTCGCGAGACACTCGAAGCATCATTAATG
>CAIXFP010000736.1 GCA_903918705.1 uncultured Pseudomonadota bacterium | reverse complement strand
TATGCCGCCTGGCGCTGGGGCGTCAGCCTCGCCACGCCGGCGCTGTGTCTGTTCCTGGCCAGTCTGGTGGCCCTGGCCTGCATCGACCTGGACACCCGATTGCTGCCCGACAGCATCACCCTGCCCCTGGCCTGGGCCGGGCTCCTGGCGAACCTGAACGGTGCCCTGGTGCCCCTGCCGGAAGCCGTGATCGGCGCCGTCGCCGGCTATCTCAGCCTGTGGACCGTGTACCACCTGTTCAAGCTGCTCACCGGCAAGGAAGGCATGGGCTTCGGCGACTTCAAGCTGCTCGCCGCCCTGGGCGCCTGGCTGGGCTGGAAGATGCTGCTGCCGATACTCCTGGCCGCCAGCATCAGCGGCGCCGTGGTGGGCATCGGCCTGATCCTGTTCGCCGGCCACGACCGCGCCAAACCCATCCCCTTCGGCCCCTGGCTGGTGCTGGGCGGGTTCATCGCCCTGTTCTGGGGCGATGATCTGGTGCGACTCTGGCTGGGCTAGCGTGCAGGTCGACCGTTCCTACCGCGTAGGCCTCACCGGCGGCGTCGGCTCCGGCAAGAGCACGGCCGCCCGTCTGTTCGCCGACCTTGGCGCCGCCATTGTGGATACCGACGCCATCGCCCACGCCCTCACCGCCGCCGGGGGCACCGCCATGGCGGCCATTGCGGCGGAGTTCGGCCGGGAAGTGGTCGCCCCCGACGGCAGCCTGGACCGCGCCAACCTGCGCGCGCGGGTCTTCACCGATGCCGCCGCGCGCCGGCGCCTGGAAGCCATCCTGCATCCCCTGATCCATGACGAAGCGCGCCGCCAGGCCGCCGTCGCCCGATCGCCCTACGTGCTCCTGATCGTGCCCTTGCTGGTGGAGACCCTGGCCAGTTACCGCCGCGACCTGGACCGCATCGCCGTAGTGGACTGCGATGAATCCCGGCAGATCGCGCGCACCGCCAGCCGACCCGGCATCTCGCCTGACCAGGCCGCGGCCATCCTGAAGGCACAAAGCCCGCGCGCCGCGCGGCTCGCCATCGCCGATGACGTCATCGACAACAACGCCGGGCCGGCCGATCTGGAAGCCCGGGTGCGACATCTGCACCGGACTTATCTCCGGCTCGCTGGGCAAAAGATATAAAAAACCCAGAGTTACATTGCCACGGCACCGGGCAATCCTGCAAAATCGCCGATTATTCAAGCCTTTGGCGCATTTCCCTGATGCTTTTCCTCGGATCCTTCCGGTGACCGTCTACGAATTCCCCCTTAATGAGCGCATCCGGACCTGGCTGCGGCTGGAGGATTTGTTCGACAAAACCCTCTACTTCGTTCGAGGTGGCGACGCCCGCGCGCACCATGCCGCGCTCCTGGGCCTGTTCGAACTCACCGATGTGACCGGCCGCCCCGAGATGAAAAGCGAGCTGATCCAGGAACTGGATCGGCAGAAGACCAGCCTGGAAGACCTGCGCAGCAACCCCGCCGTGGACAGCGCCCGCCTTGACGCCGTGCTCGACCGCATCGCCGGCTCCCTGGCCGCCCTTCATGCCATGAGCGGCAAGATCGGCCAGCATGTGCGCGACAACGAATGGCTGGCCGGCATCAAGGGCCGCGCCGGCATCCCAGGCGGCACCTGCAGCTTCGACCTGCCCGCCTACCACTACTGGCTCAACCTGTCCGGCGAAGCCCGCGGCAACGACCTGATGGAATGGCTCGCACCCCTGCTGCCGCTGAAGAGCGCCGTCGACGTGGTGCTGCGCCTGTTGCGCGACAGCGGCCATCGCAGCCGTCACACCGCGGTCCAGGGACTGTTCCAGCTCATGCTGGGCGGACGTAGCGCGCACCTGCTGCGCCTGTCCCTGGACATGGAATGCGCCCCGGAAGTCAGCGCCAACAAGTACGCCGTCAACATCCGCTTCCTGATTCCCGACCGGGTGCAGAAGCCGCGCCCCTGTGACCGCGACGTCGACTTCGAGCTGATTTTCTGCAGCTTGTAGTTGTAGGCCCCCCCCTTTCCAAAGG
>CAIXFP010000735.1 GCA_903918705.1 uncultured Pseudomonadota bacterium | reverse complement strand
GTAGACCGAGGCGCTTGATCAGATTGGTGTAGCCGTCGGCGTTCTTGGACTTGAGGTAGTCCAGCAGGCGGCGGCGGCGCGCTGATACTCGGTGACGATCTGGGCTTTCTGAGGGGTGGTGATGGCCATCGGGGCTACTCCAACGAAAAACGCGCATTTTACCCGTGCGCGCGAAGATTCCTCAAGCAATTCATGGCTTTTGGCCAGGAATGGGGCGCACTTTATCCCCGGATTGTCCAGTAGCCCAATGCGGTCTGTAGCGCCGGCGTCCCGCCGGCATCGTTCTTCAGATCAGGCCCACGAAGCCGGCGAGGCGCCGGCGCTACGGACCCCGCTGCCTGGCGAGGTGTTCCACCGCCCATACCGCGGCTTCGACCCGGGAACGCAAGCCGAGTTTGCGCAGGATGTGCTTGACGTGGACCTTGACCGTGCCTTCGGCGATGTCCAGTTCCCGGCCGATCATCTTGTTGCTGAGACCCGCTGCGAGGAGTTCCAGAATGCGGGTTTCCTGCTCGGTAAGGCCGGCCTCGCCGGTGCTTTCCGGCCGGTTGTGCTGGCGGATCGCGGCGGCGAGCAGGTGGGTCAGGGCCTCCGAGACGATGACCCGGCCGCTGGCGGCGGCCTCGATGCTCTCCACCATCTGCTCCGGCTCCATGTCTTTCAACAGGTAACCATCGGCACCGTGGCGCAGGGCCGCCACCAGATCCTCGGCCTGGTCCGACACCGTCACCATCACCACCCGGGTTTCCAGATCGGTGGCCTTGACGATCTTGAGTACGTCCAACCCGCTCATGTCCTTCATGTTGAGGTCGAGCAGGAGCAGGTCGGGATGAAGCCGTTTCACCAGGTCGATGCCTTCGCGGCCGTTGGCGGCCTCGCCGATCAGGCGGAAATGGCCGCCGGCCTCGAGCAACTGGACCAGGCCGCGGCGGAACAGGGGATGGTCGTCGACGATGACGACGCTCTGCTGGATGTCGGTCATATCGCTGCGGGCAGGTTCGTCGCGGGAGCGGACAAGGCGCGGAAACGCAGGGCGACCAGCGTGCCGCCTTGCTGGCGCGGGCGGATTTCAAGTTGGCCGTGCAGGCCTTGGGCGCGCTCGCGCATGATGGACAGGCCGTAATGAAAGGCGTCGCCCTGGGGCTCACGGTTCACGGCTTCGCTGCCGATGCCGTCGTCCTCGATGCTGACCGACACTGCGTCGTCCGCATGGTGAACCAGCCTGACCCAGGCGTTGCTGGCCTGGGCATGGCGCAACACGTTGGACAGCGCCTCGCGCACAATCTGCAGGGTATGGATTTCCTGGTTGGGGGTCAGGCGGCAACCGTCCAGCCGGTTGTCCAGGTGGATGGGCAGGCCGCCGCGCCCGGCATATTCATCCACCGCGGCAGTAAGCAATGACAGGAAATTGCCTTCCATCTTGAGGCGGAAGGTGGCCAGGAGTTCGCGCAGTTGCCGATAGGCTGCGGAAATGCCCTCGCGCAGGTCGCGCAGGACCGCGACCGCCTTCTCGCGCTGCGCCGGGTCGGACAACACCGGTTGCAGGAGGCTGGCCTGGATCTTCATGTAGGACAGGGACTGGGCGATGGAGTCGTGCAATTCGCGGGCGATGATGGAGCGTTCCTCCTGCAGCGCCAGCAGGCGTTCCTGTTCCGCCTTGTGGGCGAGCCCCAGGGCGATACCGATGTGCCGGGTCAGCGCCTCCAGCAACTGTTCCTGCCAGGGTTCCAGGCGGCGCTCCGGCGGCAGGGACAGATGCAGCACACCATAGAGGCCATCCTTGTCGCGCAACGGCAGGCTCAGGTTGCCATCGGCGCCTTGTGCTTGATAAATCCCCATGCCCTCGGTGTCTTCCAGGCGGCCCAGGCATTTGCCGCAAGCGTCGACCGCGCGATCCGGACAGGCCGGCAGGCTGGAAGCCAGCACATCGGCGGGCCCGCCATGCCGGGAACGGAGGCAGGCCATGCTGCCCCGCAATTCGAGCAGGGCGTCGAGATCCTGCAGGACGCTGCGATAGGTCTCCGGGGCCGTGGGCGCGCGGTGCAATTGAGCGATGGCGCTGTAGAGCAAGGCCAGGCTGCGGTTGCTGCGGGTGAGTTCCGCGGTCTTCGCCGCCACCCGCGCCTCCAGGTCGCCGTGGGAGCGCGACACCGCGCGGGCCATGATGTTGAAGGCCTGGCCCAGTCGCCCCAGTTCGTCGCGACCGACGTGCAGGGTACGAGCGGAGAAATCGCCACGGGCGATGCGCGCCGCGCCGGCGAGCAATTGGTCCAGCGGCACCAGCACGCCCCGGTGGATGGCGTAGAGGCCGCTCAACATCACCACGAAAGTGAGCAGCAGGGCTACCAGTAGGATGGTGCGCAACTGCCGGATGCGGTGCTCGGTATCGGCCTCCAATTGCGCCACCATGACGTCGATCTGCGCGACGAAATCATCGATCTGCAGCAGCAGGCGGTTGTGCACCGCCACCGGATGCAGGTCGACCCCTTGCGACATCTCCAGTTCAAGCAGCGGTTTCAGGCGCGTCGCCCAGGTCTCCCTGACCTTGAGGTAAGTGGCGGCGAAAGGGCTATCCGGTTGCTGTGCCAGCACCTTGTCGAGCGCGTCATGACTCAGGGTGGATTCGAAATGCACCACCGCCTCGCGCAGGATGTAGTGGTCGTTGATCCGATTCTCGGCATCGGCGAGGACGATGCTGCCCATGCGGTGGCTCAGGCGGCGCAGGCTGCCGGCCACGTTGATGGCGCTGCCGCTGCCCTGCACCTGCTCGGCCACCACATAGGAAATCGCCATGCCGCCGATGCCGATGGCGGTAACCGCGAGCATGGCCGCCGCCAAACCCAACATGATGGAGCGCTCGAATACCAGGTTCCAGATCCTCTGCATGTCTCATCTCCAGCCCGTGCCTGTCATGACACCGCATGAGGGATACCACCATTGCATCGACTTGCCCATAGACAGCCGGCAAGACCGTCGCTACATCTTATAAATCAGCAAGTTATCCAATATCACCCATACCACTTTGGTGGTATCCCAAGCGGGTTTGTCAAGCATGCCGCCCCTATATCCCCATTTCCCGCCGCCCTAGACTTGACCGCGATCAAGGTTTTGATCGCCACATTTTTCGGAGTTGATGATGGCCACGGCAATACGGCACTGCATTTCGGAAATGCTTTCGCATCAGGCACTGTTCCGCTGCCTCGACGGCGACGAACTGGCAAGCCTGGCCCGCGGCACTCGCGAACATCGCATCGGCAGACACGAATTCCTTTATCAAAAGGGTGTAGTCCCGGCGGGCCTGCATCTGGTGATCTCCGGCCAAATTAAACTGATCCTGCCGAGCGCGGAAGGGGTGGAAAAAATCGTGCTCATGGCCGCCGCCGGAGACCTGTTTTCCGAAGAAGCCGTCTTTCCCGTACGTCTGTCTCCGGTCACCGCGCAAGCCAACAAGGACAGTCTCCTCCTGATTCTGGAAAAATCCTCCATGCTGGCCGCCATGCGCGGCAATCCGGAGTTCGCGGCACGAATGATGGCCCACATGGCGGAGCGCATGGTCCAATTGATCGAAAACCTGGAGACCTGCGTGCAACGGAGCAGCGCACAACGCGTCGCCCACTTCCTCTGCCAGATGGCTC
>CAIXFP010000734.1 GCA_903918705.1 uncultured Pseudomonadota bacterium | reverse complement strand
TTGTTGCCGCCATGGGCGGATACCGCGTTGAGCTCACCGCCGCGGCCGGTGGATTTCTCCGCTGCCGTGGCGCCCATGGAGCGCAGGTAGTAGGTGGTCTTGAGGCCGCGGATCCAGGCCAGCTTGTAGGTCTCGTCCAGTTTCTTGCCGGAGGCGCCGTGGAAGTAGAGGTTGAGGCTCTGGGCCTGGTCGATCCACTTTTGCCGCCGCGCCCCCGCCTCGATCAGCCACACCGGGTCGACCTCAAAGGCGGTGGCGTAGAGGGCGCGCAGTTCGGCCGGGATGCGGTCGATCTTGGCCAGACTGCCGTCAAAGTACTTGATGTCGCCCACCATGACCTCGTCCCACAGGTTCAGGGCTTTCAGGTCGCGCACCAGGTATTGGTTCACCACGGTGAACTCGCCGGACAGGTTGGATTTGACGAACAGGTTCTGGTAGGTGGGCTCGATGGAGGCGGAGACGCCGACGATGTTGGCGATGGTGGCGGTGGGGGCGATGGCCAGGCAGTTGGAGTTGCGCATGCCCACGCTCATGATCCGCTGGCGCAGCGCCGCCCAGTCCAGATGCTCGCTGAGGTCAGCTTCCAGGTAGCCGCCGCGCTCCTCGGCCAGGAGCTTGAGGGAGTCCTGGGGCAGAATGCCGCGGCTCCAGAGGGACCCGTTGAAACTGGAGTAGCGGCCCCGCTCTTCCGCCAGATCGGTGGACGCCCAATAGGCGAAGTAGGCCACGGCCTCCTGGGCGCGGTCGGCGAATTCCACGGCTTCCGCGGAGGCGTAGGGGATGCGCAGCAGGTGCAGCGCGTCCTGGAACGCCATGGTGCCGAGACCCACCGGGCGGTGCTTGAGGTTGGAGTTGCGCGCCTTGCCGACGTTGTAGAAATTGATGTCGATGACGTTGTCCAGCATGCGCATGGCGGTGCGGATGGTCTTCTGCAACTTCTCCATGTCCAGGCCGTTGCCCTTGACGTGGTTGGCCAGATTCACCGAGCCCAGGTTGCACACGGCGATCTCGTTATCGTTGGTGTGCAGGGTGATCTCGGTGCAGAGATTGGACGAGTGGACCACGCCGACGTGCTGGTTGGTGTAGCGCACGTTGCAGGCGTCCTTGAAGGTGATCCAGGGGTGGCCAGTCTCGAACAGCATGGAGATCATCTTGCGCCACAGGCCCACGGCGGCCACCTTCTTGAACACCTTGATCTCGCCGCGCGCCGCCTTCTCCTCGTAGCGCACGTAGGCGGCCGCGAACGCCCGGCCGGTGAGGTCGTGCAGGTCGGGACAGTCGGAGGGCGTAAACAACGTCCATTCGCCGTTTTCCATGACACGCTTCATGAACAGGTCCGGCACCCAGTTGGCGGTGTTCATGTCGTGGGTGCGGCGGCGGTCGTCGCCGGTGTTCTTGCGCAGTTCCAGGAATTCCTCGATGTCCAGGTGCCAGGTTTCCAGGAAGGCACACACCGCGCCCTTGCGCTTGCCGCCCTGATTCACCGCCACGGCGGTGTCGTTGGCCACTTTCAGGAACGGCACCACGCCTTGTGACTTGCCGTTGGTGCCCTTGATGTAGGCGCCCAGGGCCCGCACCCGGGTCCAGTCGTTGCCCAGGCCGCCGGCGTATTTCTGCAGCAGGGCGTTTTCCTTGATGGCCTGGTAGATGCCGTCCAGGTCGTCGGGCACCGTGGTGAGGTAGCAGGAGGACAGTTGCGAGTGGCGGGTGCCGGCGTTGAACAGGGTCGGCGTGCTGCTCATGTAGTCGAAGCGCGACAGCACTTCGTAGAATTCCAGTGCGCGCGCTTCGCGGTCGATTTCGTTGATGCTCAAGCCCATCGCCACACGCATGAAGAAGGCCTGCGGCAGTTCGATGCGGCGCTCGTCGATGTGCAGGAAGTAGCGGTCGTACAGGGTCTGCAGCCCCAGGTACTGGAACTGCAGGTCGCGCTTCGAGTCAAGGGCGGCGGCGAGGCGCGCCAGGTCGAACTGGCGCAGGCGCTCGTCCAGCAGTTCGGCCTCGATGCCGCGCTGGATGTACTCGGGGAAGTAGTCGGCGTAGCGGGCGGCCATCTCGTGCTGGCCCACTTCCTCGCCCAGCACCTCGCGGCGGATGGAGTGCATCAAGAGGCGCGAGGTGACGTAGTTGTATTCCGGGTCTTTCTCGATCAGGGAACGGGCGGAGAGGATCAGGGATTTGCGCACCTCATCCATGGGCACGCCGTCGTAAATGTCGCGTAGGGTGGCCTGGAGAATGGCCTGGGGCTGGGTTTCCGTGAGGCCCTCGCAAGCGGCGCCCACCACATCGGCGAGATGTTGCAGGTCGAGGGGACGGCGCTCGCCGTTTTCCAGGCAGAACAGGGTGTGTTGCTGGATGTCCTGTTGCTTCTGCTTGGCGCGCTCCTCGTTGCGCTTCTCGCGGTAGAGCACATAGGCGCGGGCGACTTCGTGCTCCCCGGAACGCATCAGCGCCAGTTCCACCTGGTCCTGGATGTCCTCGATGTGGAAGGTGCCGCCGTTGGGCTGGCGCCGGATCAAGGCGGTGACGACGTTGTCGGTGAGTTGTTCCACCATTTCCCGGATGCGGGCGCTGGCGGCGGCCTGGCCACCATTCACGGCGATGAACGCCT
>CAIXFP010000733.1 GCA_903918705.1 uncultured Pseudomonadota bacterium | reverse complement strand
CGGCATGGGTGAACGCGGGGGAAGCCAGCGCAGTCTGGGCAGACTGGCGGGCCGTGGCCGCCAGGCTGGCCGCGGCAGCGAGAAAAGCCGGATCCTGCGGCAGTTGCAGGCGCGGCAGGGTTTCCTGCAGGAACACGTCCCAGTCCCGCGCCGGGTTGAGCACCGCCATGAACTCGGCCAGGGGAGCGAGCCAGGCCGGATCGTGGCGATCGAGCAGGCGCCCCAGGCTCATGAGGCGGCGCAGGGCAACGCGGAGCTGGTGCAGGTATTCGATTTCCTGCGGCTGTTCGAGAAAGCCGGGCAGGTTGTCCACCAGCTGGGTCAGGGCCGCCTCGATCAGGGCGGCCCAGGCGGCACCTGCCGATTCCGTCAAAGAAGAATCAAAGTCAGCTATTCCTGCATTGAAGAGGGATCCTCAGGAGCACAGTTGAGGCAGATAGCCAATCAACAGATGTGATTGCTAAACCGTGGTGTAGGAGGTATCCCATGAGCAAGCATAGATATCAGGCAATAGAGTTACAAACGGTTGACTGGAGCGCATTGGCACGGGAAGTTGCTGCACAGCGTCTGGTTTTCAGCGTGGATGTTGCCAAGGAGAATTTTTATGGGGCATTCATGGTTTCGCCACTAGCCGTACTTTGCACGATCAAGTGGCGACATCCTGACGAAACCCCGGCCTTGGGCCGTTTTCTGGCCGATCTGCCAGCCGCGACGATTGAAGTGCCACTTGAACCCAGCGGTACCTATGGCGACAGCTTGCGTGGCTTCCTGCGTGGCCTTGGATTTGAGATGTACCTGGTCTCGCCGAAGCGGGTGCATGACGCCGCCGAGGTCTACGATGGTGTACCTAGTCTGCATGATGCCAAGGCAGCTTACCTCATTGGCCGCCTGCATCTGGAAGGCGCCTCCAAACCCTGGCGTGAGGCGCCGGAACGGCGCCGGGAACAGCAGGCCCTGGTGGCGGAACTCGACCTGTATCAGAGCGAGCACCGCCGCAACCTGAATCGTCTGGAGGCCTTGCTCAGCCGCCACTGGCCGGAACTGGGCCGAGTCGCCGAACTGAACAGCGCCGGTGTACTGCACCTGATCGCGGAATATGGAACCCCGCGTGCGGTGTGCGAAAACCGCACGCAAGCTGCGGCCTTCTTGCGGCATGCGCGCCGGGGCGTGGACAACCCGGTGTTGGTCGCCGCCATCCTGGATAGCGCGGAACGGAGTCTGGGCTTGCCTGGCACCGAGGGGGAGCGGCATCTGCTTCAGGTGTTGGCCGAGGAACTGTTGCGCACGCGCAAAGCGTTGCAGGCCTTGGCGCGGCGGATCGTCGGGCAGGTCAACCAGGATCCGCAATTGCGGCTGGTCGGCGCTGCCTTCGGCAAGGCCACCGCCCTGGTACTCGAAACCGCATTAGGCTCTCCGCTGGATTACCCCGATGCCCACGCCTACCTCAAGGCCATGGGCCTCAACCTCAAGGAGCGCAGCAGCGGCCAACACAAGGGCAAACTCAAGATCACCAAGCGCGGCCCCGGCAGGGCGCGCCACTACCTGTACCTGAGCGCGATGCGCTTCGTGCAGAAAGACGCTGTAGTTCGGGCGTGGTACCGCAAGAAGGTCGAGCGCGATGGGCGAATCCCGCGCCACAATGCCTTGGTCGCGGTCATGCGCAAGCTTGGCATGGCGATCTGGCATGTCGCCCGTGGCAGCGTCTTCGACAGCCGGAAACTGTTCGACTTCCGAGCCCTTGGCATGGGTGCGTGAGGATAGTCCGTGAAGATTGCCCAAAGGCTTAACGAATTGACGACAGAGGTGTGAAGCCCATGAGCCGATCCAAGTGAGATTCCGAGTTCTCCGTTGGGAACGACCTCCACTGGCCCCTGCGACCCCATGCGGAGGTCCAACTAAAGTCCTGAGGCGTTCCCCGGATGACATGGTGGATCCAATACCCGATGAAGCTGATCCGATACCGTCAAACGGATATCCAACGCGGCAGGTTTGATTTACTCCATCATGTGAACATCGCGGAGAATGCCGAATGATCACCTGGATCTGATGAATGCGAAACCCGACGGAATTGATAAATAGGATTTATCAACTCATGTTGGTTTTTTCGCGTGGGCGCCGAGGGGTTTCCCATTAAATCCTTCTATTGGAAATGCTTACGGCAGGGGCCAGGCTCAATTAATCGTGCTACTATCTTCCCATGCCCCGCCGTACTCGCGTCCACCTGCCTGACATGCCGCTGCATATCGTTCAGCGCGGCCACAACCGCGATGCCTGCTTCTTTGCCGATGAGGACTACACCGCGTATCGGCAGTGGCTCGGAGAGTCCATCAAGGAAAATGCCTGCGCCTTGCACGCCCATGTGCTGATGACCAACCACGTCCATCTGCTGCTTACCCCGCAGCGACCTGAGAACGTGCCTCGGCTCATGATTTCACTCGGGCTGCGCTATGTGCAATACATCAACCGGACCTATCTCCGCACCGGCACGCTTTGGGATAGCCGCTACAAGTCGTCGTTGGTTCAGGCCGACGACTATTTGTTGCTTTGTCAGCGGTACATCGAACTCAACCCGGTGCGCGCCGCCATGGTAGACGACCCCGCCCTGTACCGCTGGAGCAGTTACAGGACGAACGCGATGGGTCTGGCGGACCCACTGTTGACTCCCCATCCGGTCTATCTCGGATTGGACGGCGACGACACCAGCCGGCAGGAAGCCTATCGGGCCTTGTTTCGTTTTCAACTCGATGTAGCGCCCATCGCGGACATCCGTCTGGCTCTGAACCAGGGGCAACCGCTCGGTAACGCGTGCTTTCTCGATACCATCGAGCGCCTGACCGGCCAGCGCCTGGAAGTCAGGCCGAGGGGCCGACCGAGGAAAGTCGAGCCCCCGCCACAAGCATTCGCTGGACAACTGGGCATGAATG
>CAIXFP010000732.1 GCA_903918705.1 uncultured Pseudomonadota bacterium | reverse complement strand
GACGGCCCATTTCTTCAGCCAGTGTTGGCTGGTAGCCCACAGCAGAAGGCATACGACCCAGCAGCGCGGACACTTCGGTACCGGCCAGGGTGTAACGGTAGATGTTGTCCACGAAGAACAGGATGTCACGACCTTCATCACGGAAACGCTCGGCCATGGTCAGGCCAGTCAGCGCAACGCGCAGACGGTTGCCCGGCGGTTCGTTCATCTGGCCGTAGACCAGAGCTACCTTGTCCAGCACGCCGCCTTCCTTCATCTCGTGATAAAAGTCGTTGCCTTCGCGGGTCCGCTCGCCCACACCCGCGAACACGGAAAAGCCAGAGTGCTCGACCGCGATGTTGCGGATCAATTCCATCAGGGTCACAGTCTTGCCGACGCCGGCACCGCCGAACAGGCCAATCTTGCCGCCCTTGGCGATGGGCATGATCAGGTCGATGACCTTGATGCCGGTTTCCAGGATTTCCACGTTTGCAGCTTGATCGGCGTAAGCGGGTGCTTTGCGGTGGATGGGCATGCGTGTTTCCGCGCCGACCGGTCCGGCTTCATCAACCGGCTCGCCCAGCACATCCATGATCCGGCCCAGTGTGGCCTTGCCGACCGGGACGGAAATGGCCGCGCCAGTGTTGCGCACGGTAGCTCCACGCTTCAGTCCGTCGGTGGAACCCATTGCGATGGTTCGGACGATGCCATCGCCCAGTTGCTGTTGCACCTCGAAGGTGAGTGCAGGGCTATCCATCTTGATCGCGTCATAGACCTTGGGAAGTGATCCTCTCGGGAACTCCATGTCTACCACCGCGCCGATGATCTGTACGATTTTTCCTTCGGTCATGGCATTCATTCCTAGCTAGTTCGAATCTGTTAAACGGCAGCAGCGCCCGCGACGATTTCCGATATTTCTTGAGTGATTGCGGCCTGGCGAGTCTTGTTGTAGACCAGCTTGAGCTCGTCGATGACGCTCTTGGCGTTGTCCGATGCGGCTTTCATGGCCACCATGCGAGCAGACTGCTCACATGCCAGGTTTTCCGCCACGGCCTGGTAAATCAGAGCCTCGATATAGCGAACCATCAGGCTGTCAACGACGCTTTTCGCTTCCGGTTCGTAGATGTAGTCCCAGTGATGCTGGGTTTTTTCGGTCGCATCCTCCGCGCTGAGCGGGAGCAATTGCTTGAGTGTCGCCTCCTGCTTCATGGTCGATATGAAGCGGCTGTAGACCAAGTAGAGCGCATCGATGCGGCCTTCCTTGTAGGCGTCCAACATCACCTGAACCGGGCCAATCAGGCGTTCCATGTGCGGCGTATCGCCAAGGCCGGTCACCTGCGAGGCGATGTTGCTGCCCAGGCGCTGCATGAAGCCGAGCCCTTTGTTGCCGATGGCGCAGACATCCACTTCAATTTTCTGCTCGTCCCAGGCTTTCAGCTTGTTCAGTGACAGCCGCAGGGCATTGGTATTGAGGCCGCCGCACAGGCCCTTGTCGGTGGTGACCACGATGATGCCGACACGCTTGATGGTTTCACGTGAAACCACGAAAGGATGGCGATACTCGGGGTGTGCCTGGCTGAAATGAGCCGCGACGCGACCAATTTTCTCGGCATAGGGGCGAGCATGACGCATCCTGTCCTGGGCCTTGCGCATCTTGGCGGCGGCGACCATTTCCATGGCACGGGTGATCTTGCGCGTGTTTTCCACGCTCTTGATCTTGCTGCGGATTTCCTTTCCGGCTGCCATGTTGGTTCTCAGTAAGCCGCGCTGGCCTTGAAGTCTTCGATGGCGACGGATAGTTGTTTCTCCGCTTCGCCATCGAGATCGCCCGTGTTCTGGATCTTGTCCATCATGGCGGCATATTTACCTTTCATGAAGGACTGCATGGCCGCCTCGAACGCCAGGGCACGCTTCACTTCAACGTCGTCCATGAATCCACGGTTGACGGCAAACAATGTGATTGCCATTTCCGCGACGTTCATCGGCGAGTATTGGAACTGTTTCATCAGTTCCGTGACCATCTTGCCGCGTTCCAGTTGTTTCCGTGTGGCTTCATCGAGATCGGAGGCGAACTGGGCGAAAGCCGCAAGTTCGCGGTATTGCGCTAGAGCCAGGCGAATACCACCGCCCAGCTTCTTGATCACCTTGGTCTGGGCCGCGCCACCCACTCGAGAAACCGAAAGGCCAGCGTTGATGGCGGGGCGGATGCCGGCATTGAACAGGTCGGATTCCAGGAAAATCTGGCCGTCGGTAATCGAGATCACGTTGGTCGGCACGAAAGCCGAGACGTCACCGGCTTGCGTTTCAATGATCGGCAGCGCGGTGAGGGAACCGGTCTTGCCGGTAACTGCACCTTTGGTGAAATCGGTGACATATTTTTCATTGACGCGGGCAGCGCGCTCAAGAAGGCGGCTGTGCAAATAAAACACGTCACCGGGGTAGGCTTCGCGGCCTGGCGGGCGGCGCAGCAGCAAGGATACCTGGCGATAAGCCACGGCTTGCTTGGAGAGGTCGTCATAAACAATCAGGGCATCTTCGCCGCGGTCGCGGAAATATTCACCCATCGAACAGCCCGAATAAGCGGCGACATACTGCATGGCGGCCGATTCCGACGCTGTGGCTGCCACCACGATGGTGTATTCCATGGCACCGGCTTGTTCCAGCGAGCGCACCACGTTTTTGACGCTGGAGGCCTTTTGGCCAATGGCAACATAAACGCAGGTCATGTTTTGACCTTTTTGGTTGATGATGGCATCAATCGCCACGGCCGTTTTGCCGGTTTGACGGTCACCAATGATCAGCTCACGTTGCCCGCGCCCGACCGGCACCATCGAGTCAATTGACTTCAAACCAGTCGCCATCGGCTGGCTCACCGACTGGCGGGCAATCACGCCGGGCGCCACTTTTTCGATCACGTCGGTCATCTTGGCATTGATCGGGCCCTTGCCATCAATCGGCTGACCCAGCGCATTAACCACGCGGCCTTTGAGCTCTGGGCCCACTGGCACTTCCAGAATGCGACCAGTGCACTTGACCGTGTCGCCCTCGGAAATGTGCTCGTAAGCGCCTAAAATCACCGAGCCGACCGAGTCGCGCTCCAGATTGAGCGCCAGGCCGAAGCAAGGCTGGCCGTCGTTGTCAACCGGGAATTCAAGCATTTCGCCCTGCATCACGTCCGACAGGCCGTGAATGCGGCAAATACCGTCGGTGACGGAT
>CAIXFP010000731.1 GCA_903918705.1 uncultured Pseudomonadota bacterium | reverse complement strand
CGGTTTTATCGGAGCCCGACCAAAATCCCGGGGCATGTAGGATGGGTTGAGCGGTAGCGAACCCATCACCCACTGCTCCCCCGCCATGATGGGTTTCGCTGCGCTCAACCCATCCACGCATCCATACCCGCCGCCCATACACCACGCTTCCCGTGACCCAATATCGGCGCCATTTCCAAGCTGGGGTCTTGTATTTTTTTTACCGTCAACCTGGCGAACCGGCGGCTGTGCCAGTTGACCGAAGATGTCGAATCGTTGCGCGCGGCATCCGCTACACGCTGGAACGGCATCCCTTCACGCTGGAAGCCAGCGTGGCATTGCCGGAACATCTCCATGCCATCTGGACGTTGCCACCTGGGGACACGGATTACTCGACCCGCTGGCGGCTCATCAAGAGCCATTTCTCCCGCGCGCTGCCCGCAGACGAACGCCGCTCGGCAAGCCACCTCGACAAGGGCGAACGTGGCATCTGGCAACGGCGGTATTGGGAACACACCTTGCGCGACGAGGCGGATTTCCAGCGCCATGCGGATTACATCCATTTCAATCCGGTGAAACACGGCCATGTGAACCGGGTCGCCGGCTGGCCCTATTCCTCGTTCCATCGCGATGTCCGCCTGGGCATGTATGCACCCGTTTGGGCTGGTATTGCGGGCGAGGAGGGTTCAGGCAGTTTCGGCGAGGCGACGTAGGCCATCCACCTACGACTTTGCCCCCAACTTCGCAACGGTTTGGCGGCGGCTGTGTTATGTCGCAACCTGGCTGTGAATTCGATGCAGGGTTACAACCGGCCGTTGCAAGGGTGCCGACAAGGCTCCGCATGGGTGCGCCGCGATGGATGGTCGGTCTTCGAGCTCCTATGCGTGTCATCGAAGTTGAATCGCGATGGGGCAAGATGTTGCAAGGCAGCGCCCATGTATCTGCGTTGGACCTGTCAAATTCGGTGATGGGCACAGGGCGAGAGGCGGGTGGTTGGGCACGCCGCGCTTTGCCCAACCTATAGATTTGCGGAAGCAATGGTATGGTCCGGCCACGATTGCAATAATCAGCCCCATGTCGCTCGCCGCCAAAACCCTGCCCATCCTCTATCGCGACGACTGGCTTATCGCCGTCGCCAAGCCCTCCGGCTTGCTGGTGCACCGCAGCGACCTGGACCGCCATGAAACCCGCTTCGCCGTGCAGATGCTGAGGGAACAGACCGGCCGCGCGGTATGGCCGCTGCACCGGCTCGATAAGGGGACTTCCGGGGTGCTGCTGTTCGCGCTGGAGCGGGAGGCGGGGCGGTTGACGAGCTCACAGTTCGAGCGTGGAGAGGTCGCCAAGACTTATCTTGCCGTGGTGCGTGGCCATCCGGATGTATGCGGCGAGATCGACCATCCCCTGGCGCGCGAGGCCGACGATCATGCCGGTATTGTCGCCGGCCCCCCGCAAGCGGCGCTGACCCGCTACCGGCGCCTGGCCATCACGGAACTGCCTTACCAGGTGGATCGCTATCCCAGTAGCCGCTACGCCTTGCTGGAACTGCGGCCCCTGACCGGGCGCCGGCACCAGTTGCGCCGCCATCTCAAGCACATCGCCCATCCCATCATCGGCGACGCCACCCATGGCCAGGGCCGCCACAACCGCTTGTTTCGGGAATTGTTCGAGTGTCGGCGCCTGCTGTTGGCGGCCACCGGGATGGAACTGATCCATCCCGTGACGGGCAGGACGCTATGCCTTCACGCACCCTTGGCGGAGGACTTTTCCCGAATCTTGCTGCAACTGGGGTGGAGCGGGGCCGCGCGCGACGGCTCCGTCCCTGACGCGGCTTAATCCAGCGAAGCCAGGTTGCTGTTGCGCAGCAGGCCG
>CAIXFP010000730.1 GCA_903918705.1 uncultured Pseudomonadota bacterium | reverse complement strand
CCGACCCTATTTCACCCAGCGGGTGAAGCTCAACTCCCTGCACGCCCAGCAGGTCTTCAACCGAGGCTACGATCTTTGCGCGAATGCCATCTTCTCCCTCTCCATCGTGTTGCGCGTGATTGGGTCCGACGAGCAGGCGCAGGAGATCGAAGGTGTCGTCGACGAGCGCATCAACAAGCAATTCGAGGATCTCCGTGCCGAGTCGGCGCGCCTGGACAAGGTGGCCGAGGCCAACGGCATCGAATTCAGTGGGATCGACTACTCGAGCCCCAAGGACGTCGAGGCCAGGATCACTTCGCCCAGGGCGGTTCGTTACATTGGCCTAATCCGTGAATTCGATGCCCTGGTCGCAAAGTTCGACACGCTCTGGCTGTCCGGAGTCATCCCCGATGGCAACTACTCGCGCAGCGTCTACGAATGGAAACGCCGGCTTCTAAGGCTGGCCGGCGGCATCCGCGCGATTGCCAGTCAGGCGATGATCGTGGCCCGCAAGAAGGAGCAACAGGCCGCTGCCTCCGCCGTCGACGCCGTCGAGAACAGCAACACTGGTGAACTGGCCGTCGTCGATACACTGAACGAAGTGGTGGACAGCGGTCCCAATATGCAACCCGCACCGGCTGTTGCCTGAAGGCGTCCGGCTCAATCCATACCAAGAGCGTGCGGTTGCCGCAAACGGCCACTGCACCATTCTCGCCTGCCCCGGTTCCGGTAAAACCCGTGGGGTCGTTTGAAATGCTTCCCAAGTGTGCGCTATTGGCAGCCAAAGCCGCCAGTTCCATGGTTTAGATTTCTGGCAACAACCTGCACGTAATGGAAACGATATGCGCACCATAAGAGATGATGAGCTCAAAACCGACCCCAGACGAGTCCTGATCGGGCGCAAACAGCTATTGAAGATTGTTCCGTTATCCGACAGGACAATTTTCAATTTGGAGAAGCGCGACAACTTTCCCAAGCGAATCACACTTACCCCACGGCGCGTGGCTTGGGACTTGCGTGAAATCGAAGCATGGATCGAGACGCGCAAAACGACTGCTATGCAACCGTCGGCCCCTGGCATTCAGCAGGTATAGTCCAACAGTCAATCATATTGGCCCAATCCTGCAACATCTCACGCCTCTGGTCCGCATACTCGGCTTTGTTGTAGACGGCTCGCACTCCCGTTTGCTCATGGGCTAGGCATTTCTCGATCCAGTCAGTGTTGTAGCCAGCTTCATGCAACAGCGTCGATGCCGTTCTCCTCAGATCATGGACAGTGAATTTCCCAAGCGGTTTGCCAGCATCTTGGGCTGCCCTATAGGCCAGCGTGGTCACTTGGTTCAAGGTTGCCTTGCTCATTGGTAGGTCAGGATCGTAACGGGACGGAAGAATGTAGCGCGAGCCGCCGGCGCACGTTTTAAGCGCCACAAAGATGTCCAGCGCCTGCCTTGAAAGATACACGTTGTGCGGGTTCCTGCGCTTCATGCGCATGGCGGGTATTGTCCAAAGCGCCTGAGTGAAATTGATTTCGTCCCAAGTCGCTTCAACCAGTTCCGACTTCCGAAGCATGGTCAGCAGCAGCAGCTTTACGGCGAGACGGATTGTTGGCGCGGTTGAGACGTACTCCAGATACTGGTAGAGCAGCTTGATTTCTTCCGGCGTCAACGCCCTGTCTTTCGGTTGGAATCGTGCTATCGAAGTTGGGCGCACCAAATCTGCAGGATTCTCATACCGGTGTCCGCGATCCAAGGCGTAGCGATATACCATCTGCACCACTTCGCGGGCATGAACTGCTGTTGCCGGTGCCCCGCGCTCAACAACTCTGTCGCACAGGCCACGCAGGTCTTCGTGTGAAATTTCCCCCATCTTGAGCCGCCCAAATGGCCCCTTCAGGTCGCGCTCATAGACTGATCGCCGCATGTCCCGCGTCGAATCTGCCATCTGGTAATTCTTTAACCAGAGTTCTGCCCATTCTCCGAACGAATCAGCCTCATTTACCTTTTGCTTTTCTCGCGCCTTCTGACGGGATGGAGACTTGCCAGCAGCAAGCCCCTTCTTGGCATCAGCAAGCATTTCCCTGGCCTCAGCCAGTGTCAAGCCACCTGGCCCGTAGCGGCCAAGAACCAGCGTCTCCTG
This sequence comes from uncultured Pseudomonadota bacterium, assembly GCA_903918705.1. GTDB lineage: Bacteria > Pseudomonadota > Gammaproteobacteria > Burkholderiales > Thiobacillaceae > PFJX01. The sequence goes on along the minus strand of CAIXFP010000730.1, from coordinate 955 downwards.
ACGCCCATTGATGCGGTAGTTGTACCTGAACGATACCGTTCCAGTCGGCAGGACAGTCACATAGAGCCCGTCCCGATCACTGACCTTGTACAGCTTGTCCGCTGGCTTGAGATTCCTCAGTTTCGTGTCTGTCAGCATTTCCGTCCATCGCTATCGATACCAGCATTATTGAAGCTGAATTTATGAGCTATTTATTGTTAACTATCAATATGTTAACGGTATTCAGTACCATCATCATGCCGAATGAGGACTGATGGTATCTCGGTGCCGGCGCAGCATCAAGCATCGTCGATACCAGCAGATAAACCATCAAAAGTTGTTGCTTACCACTTCTGTTGGTTACCAGTATTTGCTAGTAATAAACATAAAATCCCTGCATCAACAGGGACTTATGTACACCCAGCGCCACTCGTTGCGAGTGGCTGCCTAATGCAAAATCACTCCCACTCAATGGTTCCAGGCGGCTTGCCGGTGATGTCGTAGGTGACCCGGTTGATGCCGCGGATCTCGTTGATGATGCGGTTGGAGACCTTGGCCAGGAGGCTGTAGGGCAGTTCCGCCCAGTGGGCGGTCATGAAATCCTGGGTCTGCACGGCGCGCAGGGCGATCACGTAGTCGTAGGTGCGGCCGTCGCCCATGACGCCCACCGCCTTCACCGGCAAGAATACCGCGAAAGCTTGCGAAGTCTTGTCGTACCAGCCGGAAGAGCGCAGTTCCTCGATGAAGATGTGGTCGGCCTGGCGCAGCAAATCGGCGTATTCCTTCTTCACATCGCCCAGGATGCGCACGCCCAGGCCCGGCCCCGGGAAGGGGTGGCGATACACCATGTCGTGGGGCAGGCCGAGGGCCACGCCCAGTTCCCGCACCTCGTCCTTGAACAGGTCCCGCAGGGGTTCCAGGAGCTTCAGGTTCAGGGTTTCCGGCAGACCGCCCACGTTATGGTGGCTCTTGATGG
>CAIXFP010000729.1 GCA_903918705.1 uncultured Pseudomonadota bacterium | reverse complement strand
GGGGAACAGGCGCTGCAGCAGGGTCATGGCGGCCCGTTCGGTCAGGCGCCGCCGCGCCGCATCACCCCTCCCGCTTCACTGTGGCCGCCGCCGCGGCACAGGGGGGTGTCGAGATACGCGGGCGCGGGGATGCGCAGGGTCTGGTAGAGGCGCTTGAGCTTCTGCCGATAGACGCGGTCGAAGCTGTCCACGGCATCGGCCGGGTTGTAGTCGCCGAACCACCAGAACCAGTCGGAGCTTTCGCAGGATTTCAGCAGGGCCTCGGCGCTGGCCGCCTCGTCCTCGGGCAGCATTTCCACGGTGGCGTCGAACGCTGTCTTGGCCGCGCACAGCCAGTCCCAGCCGCGGTTCTTGGCCGAATCGCCGATCCAGGTGGTGAAGTCGCCATAGACCCAGCTACCGGACGCCAGGCGCGGCAGTTCCCGCGCCGCGTCCGGGTGCAATTCCAGATATTCGCTGAAGGTGGTGGGACGGATCATGGTGTGGGCGGACAAGGCCTTGAACAGGTCGGAGAGGAAGTAATAGCCGTTGTAGGGGTAGTACTCCCAGGCGTTCTCGCCATCCATGATGATGCTGACCACGGGGGCCGGACCCGCGGCCTGGCGCCGCAGTTCATCCAGCGCGTGAAGCAGGTGGCGCACCGCGTCGTCGCCATGCCAGCCCTTGTATTCGAACCCGATCAGATCGGACAGGTGATCGTCGCGGAAGAACAGGGTGGTCTCGCTGCCGGCCAGGCGGTAGGGCGTGGTGATCCATTCCGATTTGCGTTCCAGGCCGCGCCCGGCCTTGACCAGGCTGTGCCGCAACACACCCTCGCCGCTGGCCGCCCACTTGACTCCCGCCTTGGCGAACAAGCGGACGGTAGCTTCGGATACGCCGCCCTCGGCCGGCCAGAAGCCGGCGGGCGGCTGGCCGAAGTGGGCGAGATGGGTGGCCACGGCGGCGCGCACGTGCTCGCTGGCGCGGGCTTCGCCCTCGGGATAGGCGAGCGTCGCGGGCAGCGCCACATCCGGGCGCGCGTCCCGGGCCGCCGCGAAGTCCAGCAGCAGCGGCAAAATGGGATGGCTGTGGGGCGTGCTGGACAACTCGATCTGGCCGCGCTCGGCCATCTGGCGATAGCGCGGAATGAGGCTGGAGACATACTCGCCGTAGAGGTCGAACAGGGCGCGCCGCTGCGCCAGGGTGTAGCCCTCGCCCTGCTGCATCAGCGCCAGCAGATCGGGGCGGGCGCGGCGGATGGTCTCGCCGGTCCAGGCCAGGTGGTACCAGGTCACCAGATCGGCCAGGTATTGCCCGGACAGGTAGGCCAGGGCCGTGTCGCCGCTCTCCTCCAGCGTCTTCCAGAGGATGTAGAGGCGCCGGTAGGCGGGGAAATAGTCCACCATGGTGGCGTGGTTCAGTTTGAAACATTGCGCCACCAGTTGCCGCCGCGAGGTCAGGTCGAGGCTGGCCAGATCCGGGTTGATCAGGCTGGCGAGCAAGGGGTCGCGCGGCGCGCCGCTGGCGAACTGCTCGCTATAGTCGTCGAGCTGCTCCACCAGGGTGGGCACGAAGTTGACCACGCAGCGCATGTCGGGCGCGGCTTCCAGGTGGGCCGCCATGTCGGCGTAATCCTTCAGCGCGTGGAGATAGGTCCAGGGCAGTTGGTAATGGCCGTCGGCGTCGCGGTAGTCGGGCTGGTGGAAGTGCCAGCAAAAGACGAGATTGAGCAAGGTGCGAATTCCAGGTTGCAAGGGCGAAGCGAGAGAGTGTCACGCCTGGGCGGGAACTCGCAACACGAATCATCCTGGACGTCGCGTTCAACAGCCGTAGGTTGGGCTCGCCGCACTTTGCCCAACCTACGGCTCGCTGAGTCGTTCATGGCTGTCGGCCACCGAGTAAGCAGCCAAGACGGCCACCCGATTGCGTGACAAGCTGGTGATGCGTGAGATTTCTCATACGGACTTGTCCTGGCGGTGAAACATCCGCCCTACCTTGCTGCTTTTTCAGCGATGGCGGAGCTTTCTCCTCCGTGGTTGCTGCTTTTTTCAGCAACGGCGGAGCTTTTTCCTCCGTGGTTGATGCTTTTTTCAGCAATCGTGAAGCTCTGTCCTCGGCTGCTGCTGCTTTTTTCAGCAACGGCGGAGCTTTGTCCTCCGATACTGCTGCTTTTTTCAGCGATGACGGAGCTTTTTCCTCCGCCACCGGAGCTTTGAGGGGCGATGGTGAAGGATTGAACCTTGATCCTGGAAACTGCGTTTGCCAGGATGGAAGTCCTGAGTGTCCGAGGTTCTGAACAAAACTTTCTGGTCATCAGACCTCGGACGCTTTGGTTATTCGTGATGAGGGGAAGCAGTCAGGCTGCTTTACGCATGTGCCGATTGCTGGTCTCTTCGTCGGCGTCCTCAGCCTTGACCAGCAGCCTTTTCCCGCAGGCGGCCAGGTATTTGCGGACGGTGGCGATGGATGGGGAGTGCTTGCCAGTTGCCAGCGAGCTTTCCAGCCGCGCCACAGCCGGGGCTTTGGTGCCCATGCGCGTCGCCACCTCGGCCTGGGTCAATCCGGCTTGCTCTCTTGCACTGAGCAGCACATCCAGCAGTTCCATTTCCGGCTGGAGGCGCTCGTACTCGGCCCGGACCTCCGGGTCTTGCAGCAGCTTGGCCTTGAAATCCTTATGCGTCAGCATCTTGCATCTCCTTCTGTCGCTGGCGAGCCAGCTTCAATTCGCGCGTGGGGGTCTTCTGCGACTTCTTGATGAAGCCATGCAGCATGACGATGCGCCGCTTCACAAGGGTGCAGTAGAACACCCGGGCAATGCCCTCCGCGCCCTTCAATCGCAACTCGAACAGGCCCTCACCCAAGGCCTTGGTGTGGGGCTCGCCCAAGTTCGGTCCATGGATTTCCATGCGGTCGGCCAGGTGGAGGTAGCGTGCCTTGAGCGTGGCTGGCAAGGCTGCGATGTCCGCCTGGACGTCTTCGCTGTAATACTGGATTTCGTATTGGGGGGCGTCCACGTCCATATTAACAAATATGTTATCAAAGTCAACGTTGGTCAGGCCAGCCGCCAGCGCAGCTTGAACAGGGGTAGCAGGCTATGTGCCTGCTTGAGTTGCTTTTCGATTTCTGAAATCAGGTCGTCCCGCTGGGCGTCGATGGCATCTTGTTGGTCATAGAGGTCGCGGCGCAGCTTGTTACGCTTGGCTTCCAGGGTTTTCATCTCTTTTTGGGCCGCCAGCTTGTCGTTGAGGGAACGCGCCGGTGCCAAGTTGGTAATCACAACAGCATGAGGCAATCCACTAGAATGCCCAGGGTGTGTATGGGGGTTGTCTACAGTGCTCGTGTGCCGATGCCGGCTACTGCACTGTCGCCAAGAGGTCAGCTACCAGGTCCGGACAAATCGGACGTTCTGTAAACACCTCCACCATAACCATTTTTCGACGGGTTGTTTGTGCACGACGCAGGACCGTCCATCGCAATGCCGTCGAGACCCTCAGAGCGCCCGCCAAGCACCTGGACTGAATCTGAAAGGGAGCTTGATGAGTTCCAGCGTGTAGTCAGGCCGTCGGTCTTCAATGAAAAGCAACTACGGGCGCTGCTTACTGCCAAGATGCGCGACTTTCGTGAACTGATGCGAAGCAACGTAGAGCAGGCCCGTAGAGCGCTACAAGTCCTGCTAGACGGTGCCATCGTGTTTTCGCCCGTTGTTCGCGATGGTGCGAAAACGTTGGCGTTGTCTGGAAAAACAAAAGCCGGAGCGCTGTTGGCTCCGGCTTCAGTCCTGCAGCTATCGCTGGTTCGAGGCGCTGGCCAGATAACCAGGTAAAGATGGCGTCCCCACGGGGATTCGAACCCCGGTTACCGCCGTGAAAGGGCGATGTCCTAGGCCTCTAGACGATAGGGACTTATGAGGCCGAAGCCCCGGTTTCCCGGGGCTTCTCGTTAGTGGTGGAGGTAAGCGGGATCGAACCGCTGACCTCTTGCATGCCATGCAAGCGCTCTCC
>CAIXFP010000728.1 GCA_903918705.1 uncultured Pseudomonadota bacterium | reverse complement strand
TCCAATGGTTCACCCGCCCAAGTACAGGGCGTTCACGGATAACGAATTCTGGGTACAGCGAGGGGAGGAGAGATCAGCGCCCGCGCCGGGGCAGCAGCAACCGGGTGGCATGCCGCATGAGGAAGAATAACGGGATGGGGTGGAACGTATCGCGCATGACACGAATGTAAACGACAAGCGGCCTTCCGACAAGGCGGCGAGCATCCCCCGAATTCAGGGGCCATCCCCACCTCACCCGAAGCAGCTGATGCCAGGGCTCGGGAGACACTCAAGCCGAAACGAAAATATTGAATGCAAACATGATTGCAGCCTCTCAATATCCTCCGAACCCACCGTTTTCATTCAACACGCAAAACGACAGTAACCGCTCAATCAGAATCACCAACGCAACCACGGCCTGACCGCTGATCGACAAGCAAAACTGGCTCATGGCCAGGCTGGGCCATTAACAATAATTACGGGTGTTACACTCAACGCCGTAGCAACTGGATGGCAACATCACCGTAGCGAGCCGGCCCAGGCAAGACACCCGACATTCCTTGCTCTTCCCGCTGCAATCAACCGACACACACCGAGCCATGAGCGACAAACCCGCGAAGATCCTGCTGGTCGAGGACGATATCGGCCTGCAGAAACAGATCAGATGGAGCCTCGACGACTACGAAGTCCTGATCGCCGCTGATCGTGAGGCGGCGTTGACCCAGATCCGCCGCTTCGAACCCGCGGTAGTCTTGCTGGATCTCGGGTTGCCGCCCGATCCGGATGGAGCGACTGAAGGCCTGGCCACTCTGCAGCAAATACTGCAACTGTCACCCACGACGAAAATCATTGTCGTCACTGGCAATCAGGATCGTGCCAACGCGGTCCAGGCCATCAGCCTGGGAGCCTTCGATTTCCACAACAAACCTTTCGACGACCAGATTCTTAAAATCGTCATTGCCCGTGCTTTCCGGGTATTCACCCTGGAACAGGAAAATCGCCAACTTTCCGCGCGTGCCCGCGCGGAACCCCTGCAAGGACTTCTGACTGGCGACACGGCGATGCTCAAGATATGCCGCACCATCGAGAAAGTCGCACCAAGCGACGCTTCGGTCCTGCTGCTGGGCGAGTCCGGCACAGGCAAAGAAGTTCTTGCCCGGGGTTTACACGAATTGTCGCCGCGGGTGAAAGAGCGCTTTGTCGCCATCAATTGCGCCGCGATCCCGGACAACCTGCTCGAATCGGAATTGTTCGGCTATGAAAAGGGCGCCTTCACCGGCGCCGCCAAACAGACCATCGGCAAGATCGAATATGCCCACCACGGCACGCTGTTTCTCGACGAAATCGGCGATCTTCCCATGCCGCTCCAGGCCAAGTTATTGCGTTTTCTGCAGGAACGGGTGATCGAGCGTTTAGGCGGCCGCGGCGAAATATCCGTGGATGTGCGCGTGGTGGCGGCGACCCATCAACACCTTGAAAATCTGATCAAGGAAGGACGCTTCCGCGAGGATTTGTTCTACCGGCTTTCGGAAATCAGTGTACGCATCCCACCTCTACGCGAACGGCAAGGCGACCTTCCGCTTCTTGCCCATGCTTTTCTCGAGCGCTTTTCGCAATCTCAGGGGCGGGCCATGCGTGGTTTTTCGCCGGAAGCCCTCCAGGCCATCGAGGCCCATGCCTGGCCGGGAAATGTGCGGGAAATGGAGAACACCATCAAGCGCGCCGTCATCATGTCCGACGGCCCGCATATATCACAGGAAGATCTGGGACTGGCCGCTCCGCAAGACCAGGAAAACGAGCCGATCAATCTACGTCAGGTACGGGAAGAGGCCGAGCGACGAGCCGTCCTCAAAGCCATGGGACGCTGTAATGGCAATATTGCACATGCCGCCGAAATGCTGGGCGTCAGCCGACCTACCCTTTATGACCTGATGAACCGGTTTGGTTTGAAGTAAGCCGATCATAGGTGCCCCGGCGGCGATATGATCACAACATAATTTATTGAGGTCAGCGAAACACCATGGACAAACCCCGCAGTCGCTCCGAAAAACACCGTCAAACATTGCTACAGCGCCTTGCCATGAATAGGCGCCTGATGCTGCCGGCAGCCGTCGTCCTGCTCGCGGGCCTGGGAAGTGGTGGTTACTATTTTGTACGTAATCATGCCAGTCCGGAACAGCGCATCGAAAAGGCAAAAAAACTTGAATCTGCCGGAGATCATAAAGGCGCGGTGATTGAGATCAAGAATGCGCTGCAACAGATACCGACGAATGGCGAAGCCAGGTTCCTGCTCGGCCGCATTTATTTCGAAAACAACGACTTCGAGAATGCGGAAAACGAACTGCGCAAGGCGCTCAGCCAGGGTTACAAATCACCCGATGCATCTATCCTTCTGGCGCGCGCGTTATTGATCCACCACCAGCCGAAGAAATTACTGGATGCGGTCAATGTCATACCCGGCGCGACAGCGGATGCCAATGCGACCATCATGGCCTTGCGCGCCCACGCCTATTTCATGTCGGGTGACAAGGACGGCATGGAAAAAAGTCTGGCTCAGGCAGATGAACTGGTGGCAGACATGCCCGATACGCTGGCAGTCCGTGCCGGCCTGGCCTATTCCAACGGCCAAATTGAAAATGCCTTGACGTTGGTGGATAAAGCCACAGCTAAGGATAACAAAAGAGCCGATCTGCTGGTGATGAAGGCCGAATTGCTGCGCAAGCTGAAACGCAACGCTGAGGCATTGAGTATCGACGGCCAGGTTCTCGCGCTCGAACCCAGCAACCTGCCGGCTCGGCTGGCCGTCGTTCAGAATTACCTTGCGGCCGCGGATTTTGACAGGGCGCAGTCGGAACTGAAGATACTGCAAGGTTTTGCGCCCCATAATCTTATGGCGCTTTATCTCGATGGTTTGATCCAGTTCCGGAAAAAGAATCTCGATGCGGCAAATACAAAGCTTCTTGAAGTACTTCGGGTCGCGCCGGATTTCACCCCGGCCAACCTGCTGGCGGGGTCCATCGCCTTGTCGCAAGGGAAACGGGAAAACGCGATAAAACTATTGAATCGAGTTGTCGAAGCTGCGCCCGATAATGCCCTGGCGCGTGAATTACTGGCCACCGCCATGCTTGCCACAGGGCAGACAGATCGCGCCAAGGAACTGATTGCCAACATCAAGAGCGACGACAGCAATGCCCAACTCCTCTCACTCCAGGGCAATATCGCCTTGCGCCAGGGTTCGTATCAGGAGGCACGAGCCAAGCTGGAAAAAGCCGCAGCGCTGGCACCCGACAATACCAAATTGATACGCGAACTGGCGGCCACCCGGATGGCCAGTGGTGATGAGAATGGCGCCATCGCGGCTCTGACAGAATTGGCCGACAAGGACACCACCACGCATCAGGCCGATGTCCTGCTGGTCATGACCCACTTGAAGGCCAAGCGCTACGACGATGCGCTCAAGGTCGTGGATGCGCTAGAACATCGGCAACCACACCTGCCACTCGCCGAAAACTTGCGCGGCACGATCTATCTCTTGCGCAATGATGCGGCCCAAGCGCGGATCCATTTCACCAAGGCATTGGCAATCGACCCGGGCTATCTCCCGGCCGCCAACAATTTGGCGCGACTTGACCTGGCGAACAAGGACATTAAATCGGCGCGAGCACTCTTCCAGGCCGTGCTCAAGAAGGATCCGCAGAATAGCCGTGCCATGATCGCTTTGGCGCAATTGGCCGCCACGGAAAACAATGAGGCAGAATTCATTAGCCAACTTGAACAGGCGAAAAAGGCCGATCCCAAGGATGCCACGGCCTGGCAACTCAAGGCACGTTACTGGTTGATAAAGCGTGACCCCGCAAAGGCATTGGTGGAAGCTCGCTCCGCTTTTGATGCCACTGGCAATTCAAGTTTCCTCAATTTGATCGGCGCCGCGCAATTGCAGCAAAACGACACGTCCAGTGCGCTGGTCAGTTTCACGAAGTGGGCAGAGGCAGAACCCAACAACCCGAACGCTCAATACAGGCTGGCACTGGTACAGAATATTGCCAAGGATAACAATGCCGCTTTGGCATCACTGGACAAGGCATTGGTCCTGAACCCCAACTTCAGCGACGCCGCTATCAGCAAAGCGATTTTGTTGAGCCAGATGGGAAAATCCGAAGAGGGCATCAAGTTTGCGCGCACTCTCCAGGCGCACTCACCCAATTCCGCAACAGGATATTTGACCGAGGCGGAAGCGCTCTCCGTTGCGAAGAAATATCTCGAAGCGGGAAAGCTTTTTTTCAAGGCCGCCCAGATTTCCGGCCAGAGCCAACCACTGCAACGTGCCTATAAATCCTTTGTTGCGGGCGGCCAAGGCGCGGAGGGAGAGAAATTGTTGCAGCAATGGCTCAAAGCGCATGCGGATGACCAGGCGGTACGACATCTTCTCGCGCAATCGCAAATGAGCGGCAATAAGCTGAAGGAAGCGGCCGACAACTACCGCATCATCGCCCGCGCGAACACTCATGACCTGATTGCGTATAACAATCTCGCATGGTTATTGGGCGAATTGAAAGATCCCGAAGCACTATCAGTTGCCGAACAGGCTTATAAACTGGCGCCCAACAATGCATCGGTAATGGACACTTACGGCTGGCAACTGACCCTGGCGGGTCAGGCGAACAAGGCAATTCAGTTCTTGCAGAGCGCGCTCAAGAGCACGCCGGATAGTCCTGATATTCGCTGGCACTTGGCATCGACCTTGGAAAAAGCGGGGGACAAACAAGGCGCGATGGTGGAACTCGACCGCTTGCTGGCCAGCCGCATGGCCTTTTCTCAGGAAGCCCAGGCCCGCGCCATGCTTGAGCGATTGCGCACGGCCAGGAAGTAATCCGGGTTCACCGCTCCGACCTATAGAATGGCTGCGAACCGGCGCTGTCGTGCTGGCTCGTTCTCTTCCACATTTTTCCTACGGGTCGCTTCGAGGATAATTCGACGGACTTTCGCCGCCGCCAAGCCATGACAGCAACGATCACCACCAATACGCTCCTGGTCGACTTCCGACTGGCCCTGCGCAATATCCTGCGGCAGAGGCGGCGGAGCGTGATCGCCATCATCGCCATTGGCTTCGGCGTCGTGGCCATGATGATCTCCGTGGGCTACATCGAATGGATCTATTGGGCAAACCGGGAACTTGCCACTGTCAACCAACTGGGCCATGTGCAGGTGGCGAAAGAGGGCTACCACGAGAACGGTTTATCCGATCCTTACCACTACCTGTTACCCGAAAATTCCCCGGCACTGCAAGCCCTGCTGCAGTTACCTGAAGTCCGTAGCGTGGCGCCGCGCCTAACCTTCAGCGGCCTGGTCAGCCATGGAGAAAATACTCTTTCGTTCATTGGCGAGGGCATTGATCCCGCGGTGGACCCCTCGCCGCGCAACCTGCTGGTGATCGAAGGGAAACTTCTTTCCAATCAGGATCCCATGGGCATCGTCATGGGCGCCGGCCTGGCTGGCAATCTTGGCGTCAAAACCGGTGATACCCTTGTCCTCCTGACCACGACAGCCAGCGGCGGCATGAACGCCATCGAAGGAAAAGTACGCGGCCTGATCTCGACCTCGATGAAGGAATTCGATGACAGCATCCTCCGCGTCACGCTAGTTGCGGCACGGAAACTGCTACATACCCAGGGAGCCCACCTTTGGATTGTCAATCTGCATGACACGGACCTGACCAGCCAGGCCGTGGCACACTTGAAACCGCAGCCTGCCCTGAAAGGTCTGGAGATTGTTCCCTGGACCCGATTGGCAGATTTCTACAACAAGACAGTTGCCTTGTTCTCAAGGCAGATGGGGGTGGTGAAGTCCATCATCGC
>CAIXFP010000727.1 GCA_903918705.1 uncultured Pseudomonadota bacterium | reverse complement strand
GGCATAGCGCCGGGCGTAGTCGTCGCGGGAGGTCTCCAGGTCGAGTTGAGTCTGGCGCAGGGTCTCGTTCTGCATTTCCAGTTCGATCTGGTGCACCTGGAGGTCGTGCATCAGTTGCTCGCCGACATCGCCGTCCGGCGGCTCCGCCCCAAGGTCGCGTTGCGTCTCGGGGGTATGGCGCGGAAAAGTGCGGGTCATGGGAGTCTCCTGTTTTGTCATGGTGAACGCCAAGGGCTCTATCGATTGCGGCGGCTTAACGGCTCAGCCACTTCAACAAGGTCGCGTAGAGCTCGGCGGGCGGCACCGGCTTGACGATGAAATCGTCCATGCCCGCCGCCAGGCAGCGCGCCTTGTCCTCGGCGAAGGCATTGGCGGTCATGGCCACGATGGGCACCGCGCCACGGACGGGCAGCGCGCGGATCGCCCGGGTGGCAGCCAGCCCGTCCATCTCCGGCATCTGCATGTCCATCAGGATGACGGCGTAATCGTGTTCACCCGCCAGGCGCAGCGCTTCCGCCCCGTTTTCGGCCAGATCCGCCATCAGGCCGACATTTTCCAGCAAGGACAGCGCGATTTCCTGGTTGATCGGCTCGTCCTCCGCCAGCAGGATGCGCTTGCCGCGATGTTCCCTCAGCAGGACGGCCGCGGCTTCCTCCGCCGGCACCGCCGGGGCGGCGGCGACCGCCTGGCTCCGGCCCAGGCGCGCGGTCAGCCAGAAGGTGCTGCCCTGGCCGGGTACGCTGTCCACCCCGACCGCGCCGCCCATCATCTCCGCCAGACGCCGGGTGATGACCAGGCCCAGGCCGGTGCCGCCGTACTTGCGGGTGGTGGAACCATCGGCCTGGGTGAAGGCCGTGAACATCTGTGCCGAGTGTTCCGGCGTCATGCCGATGCCGGTGTCGCCGACCTCGAAGCGAAGCAGGTAATCGCTGGCCGTTTCTTCCAGCAGGCGGCCCCTGAGGGTGATGTCGCCCCGCTCGGTGAACTTGAGTGCGTTGCCCAGGTAGTTGACCAGTGCCTGGGCGAGCCGGGTGGGGTCGCCGCGCAGGGCTTGCGGCAGGCCGGAAATGTAGACGTGGAGCTGCAAGCCTTTCGCCGTCACGGCATCGCCGATCACGGCGGTGGCCGCGCGCACCATCTCGGCCAGCGAGAAATCGGTCTGTTCGAGGGCCAGTCGGTCCGCCTCGATCTTGGACAGGTCGAGGATGTCGTTGATGATGGCGAGCAGGTGCCGGCCCGAGGCGGCGATCTTGTCGAGCCGGTCTGCCTGCGCCGGGGAGACTTCGCCGTTGCGCAACAAATGGGTGAGGCCGAGGATGCCGTTCATGGGAGTGCGGATTTCGTGGCTCATGTTGGCCAGGAACGTGCTCTTGGCGCGGTTGGCGGCCTCGGCGGCCTCCTTGGCGTGCTCCAGTTCCCGTGTGCGCGTCGCGACCAGTTCCTCCAGATGGTGGCGATGCCGGTCCAGTTCCTCGGCGCCCAGCCTTCTTTCGGTGATGTCGCGATTGCTGCCGCGCCGGCCCAGCGAGTGGCCGGCTTCGTCCTGGAAGGGCTGGCAGTGGTGGCCGATCCAGCGCAGTTCGCCGTCGCGGCGGACGATGCGGAATTCGAGCTCGTGGGCATCGGCGGCGTCCGAGAGGTGGGCCTGGAAGCGCGCCCGGTCGTCGGGGTGGATGACCCGCGGCATCAGGCCGGGGTCGGCGAGGTATTCCTCCGGCGCATAACCGGTCAACGCCTGGCTCGCCGGGGATACGTAGAGAAAGCGTCCATCCGGGCCCATCCAGAAGATGCAGTCGGCGGCGTTTTCCGCCAGCAGGCGAAATTTCGTTTCCGAGGCCCGCAGCGCGGAGGTGTCGGTCAGCGCAAGGCGCAGGTGCGTGGGCGCGCCCTCGGACTCCACCCGCTGGCAGGTGACGTGCGCCTGGATGAGTTGTCCGTCGCCCCGCGCCAGGCCCAGATCCAGTTCCCGCCGTTCATCCTCGGCCTTCGCGTCGAGGAACAGGCGTTGCCAGCCCTCGCGGTCGGCGGCGGCGACCAACAAATCGAAGCGGCTGGAGAGCAGTTGCTTGCGCTCGACGCCCAGCAGGGTGGCGGCGGTGAGATTGGCCTGGTCGATCAGGCCGCCGGCGGAAAGGGTGAGATAGCCCACCGGCGCGAATTCGTAGAGATCCACATAACGGTCGCGGGAGGTTTCCAGTTCGATCTGGGCCTGGCGCAGGGTCTCGTTCTGCATCTCCAGTTCGATCTGGTGCACCTGGAGTTCATGCAATAACTCTTCGGCGGAACGGTCAGACGGCGCCACGGTGGCGTTGTCGAGCCGGGCCTCGGCGGCGGCGCGTAGCGGCGCGGTGGGGGCGGGTTGGGTCGTGGTCATGGCAGCGCCTGCATGGCGCCGTCAGCGGCGCGGTTTCGAGTTGGCCGCGCGGCCTTCAACCGGCGCGAACGGCCTTGCGGGGGGGGGGGGGGGAGCCAATGCGATGGCCGCCGCGGCGCCGCTTGCGTGGGGATGCTTTGCCGTGTCCCGAGGGGTGTTCAACATGGGAAATCCTTATTCCTGACCGTCATGGCGCATGCTTGGTTGGTAAAACCATGCAGGAAGTTTCCGCAAGATACAGGAATATTGCCATGCGGGTGGCCTGGCCTAGGTCCACCCGGAGCTTATCGGCTAGCCGGCGGAATACTTGAATGCAGTGGTGGGAAAAGGTGCGTTGGGCTACGACGAGGCCATACGCAGGACGTTGGGCGAAAGCGCGGCGTGCCCGACACCTTCAACCGCGCCCCGCCTCCATCGCCAGCAGGATCAAGGGCGCGGCGCTGCCGACCACGCGGCGGGCGTTGAGGAGCCAGTGGCGCGGGCCGGCGCCGGGAAGTTCCTGTTCCACGGCGTAGCCCTCGAAGCTGCGGTCGCGCGGCAGGACGTTTTCCAGGAGATCGCGCAGTCCGGCGATGTCCCACTGCTTGCGGCCGATCTCGTACAGGGGTTGGCCCAGGGTCTCCTCCGGCGTGGCCTGGAACTGCTGATAGTAAGCGCGGCTGGCGGAGACCACGGCCAGCTCGCCATCCAGCACCAGCAAGGGTTCCCGCACGGTCGCGACGATGGCCTCGGCCAGTTCGCGGGCTTCCCGCTCCGCCGCTTCAGCCGCCACACGTTGGCTGATGTCGGTGAAGGTCAGGACCACGCCGTCGATGACGTTGTCCAGGGTGCGGTAGGGCTGCACCCGCGCCAGGTAGGCCGCGCCTTCCGGGCCGCGGACTTCCCGTTCGCGCGGCACCAGGGTTTCCAGCACCGCCTGGGCATCGGCCAGCAGATCTTCGCCTTCCAGGTTGGATTTGATGTCGGCCAGGGGCCGGCCCATGTCGCTGGCCACCAGGCGGTAGGCGCGCGCCGCCTCGCGGGTGAAGCGGCGTATGTGCAGGTGGGGGTCGAGAAAGACAGTGCCGATGTGGATGTTGTCGAGCAAATTCTTCATGTCGTTCTGCATGCCGGCCAGTTGCTCGATCTTGGCCTGGAGTTCGGCATTGACGGTGATCAGTTCCTCGTTCACCGATTGCAGCTCTTCCTTGGAGGTTTCCAGCTCTTCGTTGGTGGACTGCAATTCCTCGTTGGTGGACTGCAATTCCTCGTTGGTGGATTTCAGCTCTTCGTTGGAAGCCTGCTGCTCCTCGATGGTGGCTTGCAGGTTCTCCCGGGTGTAGGCCAGATCCCGTTCCAGTTCCTCGACCCGCGGCACGACCGCAGGGGCTACGCCGCGCCGGCGCCGTTTCGCCGGCGCAGGGCGGGGCAGATCCTGGAAGCTGACCAGGCGCAGGCCCTGACCGGCATCCGGGTCGGGCAGCGGGCGCACGCTCAGGGCCACCGGCTGGAAGTCGCCATTGGTCTTGACCAGCACTTCCCGGTTCAGGGTGGCCGCCTCGCCATGCAGGGCGTTGCGCAGTTCCAGTTGCAGGCCCTCGCGGGCCATGTCCACCACGTTCAGGGTGGCCTGGCCGGGAGCCGGGCGCAGGTATTTGCCGGTCTCGCCGTGCACGAACAGGATGTTGCCCTTGAGGTCGGTGACCACCGAGGCGGGGGCGTAGGACTGCAACAGCACGCGCCGGGTGAGCTCGGCAAAGTTGGTCTCGCGCGCCTTTTCCACGATTTCCTGGGGCAGCTTGCCACCGGGGGCGGCGGACCAGGACAGGCCACCGGCCATCACCGCGCGGGCGGAGGCGGCGCTGTGGATGGCGCGATAGAACTTCCACTTGCGGTTGAGGGCCGTGAACAGTTCGGGATGGTTGCCGATGCTCTCCGAGGGCGACAGGAACAGCACGCCGCCGGGCTTCAAGGCGTAGTGGAAGGTGGGCATCAGGCGGTTTTGCAGCTCCGGTTCCAGATAGATCATCAGGTTGCGGCAGCAGAGCAGGTCCAGCTTGGTGAAG
>CAIXFP010000726.1 GCA_903918705.1 uncultured Pseudomonadota bacterium | reverse complement strand
GGATCGACAAGGCGCCGCGCAAGCTGGAGCGCCCCTCCGACCACACCCCGGTGGTGGCGACCCTCGACATCCCCTAGCAGCCGCCGGGGCCGTGGCGTAATGGCGGTATATAAGCGAACCCTGCTTGCGCACCCTGTATCTAGCGTCTAAAACCCAACCTCACCCATACATCTAGTTGCCCGAGGATGACATCCATGCAGGAAGCCCTTTTCCCCGAACTCTCCGATCAAACCATTTCCAGCGAAGTCCTCCTGGAAAAGTACGCCAAGGGCGACGAGCAGAACGTCGTCGACGTGCGCATGCGGGTGGCGCGAGCCCTGGCCGCGGTGGAGAAGAAATCGCAGCGGGCGCATTGGGAAAAGGCCTTCTTCCAGGCCATGGAAGCCGGCTTCATCCCGGCCGGGCGGATCAACTCGGCGGCCGGCACCGGCCTCCAGGCCACCCTCATCAACTGCTTCGTGCAGCCGGTGGGCGACGCCATCTCCGGCATCAGCGACGGCAAGCCGGGCATCTACGTGGCCCTGGAGGAAGCGGCGGAAACCATGCGCCGCGGCGGCGGCGTCGGCTACGACTTCTCCACCATCCGGCCGAAAGGTGCCCTGGTTAAGGGCACCCAGTCCCGCGCCAGCGGCCCGGTATCCTACATGCGGGTCTTCGACCGCTCCTGCGAGACCGTGGAATCCGCAGGCTCCAGGCGCGGCGCCCAGATGGGCGTGATGCGCTGCGACCACCCGGACATCGAGGACTTCATCCACGCCAAGGACCAGGGTGACCTGCGCAACTTCAACATTTCAGTGGGCGTTACCGACGCCTTCATGCAGGCGGTGGAAGCGGACGGCGACGTGGAACTGGCGCACCGCGCGGAGCCTGGCGCTGAACAAAAGGCCAACGGCGCCTATCAGCGAACCGACGGCCTCTGGGTCTTCCGCAAGCTGCGCGCCCGCGACCTGTGGACACAGATCATGGCCTCCACCTACGACCACGCCGAGCCCGGCATCCTGTTCATCGACCGCATCAACCGCGACAACAACCTGGGCTACTGCGAAACCATCGAGGCCACCAACCCGTGCGGCGAGCAGCCCTTGCCGCCCTACGGCTGCTGCTGCCTGGGCTCGGTCAACCTCACCCGCTTCGTCAACCGCGCCTTCAGCGAAGAGGCCAGCTTCGATTTCGAGGGCTTGAAACGGGTGTTGCCGGTGTGCGTGCGGGCGCTGGACAACGTGCTCGACCTCACCGCCTGGCCCCTGGACAAGCAGCAGAAGGAGGCCAGCAGCAAGCGCCGCGTCGGCCTGGGTTTCACAGGTCTGGGCGATGCCCTGGTGATGCTGAATCTGCGCTACGACACTCCGGCGGCCCTGGCCTTCGCCACGAAGGTGGCCGAGTTCATGCGCGATCAGGCCTACCTGGCCTCGGTGGACCTGGCCATCGAACGCGACCCCTTCCCCCTGTTCGACGCGGAGAAATACCTGAGCGAGGGCAACTTTGCCTCGCGCCTGCCGGATGAGATCAAGGCCGCCATCCGCGAGCACGGCATCCGCAACTCCCACCTGCTCTCCATCGCTCCCACCGGCACCATTTCCCTGGCCTTCGCCGACAACGCCAGCAACGGCATCGAGCCGCCCTTCTCCTGGGCCTACACCCGCAAGAAGCGCCTGGCCGAGGGCGGCTGGAAGGAATACCAGGTGGAGGACCACGCCTGGCGCGTGTACCGGGAACAGGGCGGAGAGGGCACGCCGGAGGCCGGCAACCTGCCGCCCTCCTTCGTCACCGCTTTGGAAATATCCGCCCTGGCCCACATGGACGTGGTGGCCGCGGTCGCACCCTACGTGGATTCAGCGATCTCAAAAACCGTCAACGTCCCCGCCGACTACCCCTACACCGAATTCGAGGGCCTCTACTTCGCCGGCTGGAAAGCCGGCCTCAAGGGCCTGGCCACCTACCGGCCCAACGCCGTGCTGGGCAGCGTGCTGTCCACCGGCAAGGAAACCCCGCCCCCGGCCACCGCCAAGGCGCCTCAGGACTTCGAACTCTCCGACGTGAATCGCCGCATCGAGATCAAGGCCCTGCCGGCCCCGGTGCTGGAAAGCCTGAAATGGCCCGGCCGCCCGAAGCTGGCGGGCGGCAACCCGGCCTGGTGCTACATGCTGGACAGCCTCTGCGGCAGCTTCGCCCTGTTCGTCGGCCACACGGAAAGCGAAGGCCGTTCCTGGCCCTTCGAGGTCTGGGTCAACGGCGCCGAACAGCCGCGAGGTCTGGGCGCCGTGGCGAAGACCCTGTCCATGGACATGCGCGCCAACGACCGCGGCTGGCTCAAGCTCAAGCTGG
>CAIXFP010000725.1 GCA_903918705.1 uncultured Pseudomonadota bacterium | reverse complement strand
TTCTCGCCGTTGCTGACCACGTGGGTGTTGGAGTAGACGCGGGAGGGCTGACCATACTGGACGTTGTAGTTGTTGACGGTGATGATCAGGCCCTTCAGGGAGGGCCGCACGTCCTGCTCGAAACCCACCAGCTTGCCTTTGCAGAAGCGGAACTGATAGCGGCGGGCGATGCTGGGGTCATTGTCGTAGGCCAGGATCACGTCGTCGGAAGGCTGTTCCACGTGCTCGAAATTCCAGTTGGCGATGAGCTGGGTCTTGACCTCGTTTTGCGCCATGCCGCTCTTGAATTCCGCCACCTCGAAGGCGTGGGCGTTGGCGGTGATGCATGCGGCAAGCAGGAGCGGGGTGATGGGCTTCATGGGGGGCGGACGCTACGGATGAAATGCGGTCATGATAGCCGCCGTCGGTGGGCAAAGGGCGCGTGCCCAACGACCCACCGCAATGCTGGGCGCGCCGCGCTTTGCCAACCTGCACGGCTTCAACTGCGGAAACGCCCCACCGCGCTGCTGAGCTGGTCGGCGAGTTGGCGCATTTCCTGGACCGTCTGGTCGGATTGGGCAATGGCGAGTTCGGTGCCGTTGGCGAGGCCGGCCAGACGCTCGATGTTGCGGGAAATCTGGTGGCTGGCCTGGGATTGTTCCTTCACCGACCGGGTGATGCCCTCGATGCCCTGGCGAGCATCCAGCACCGCGCTATGAGCCTGCTCGACGATCCGGGATACCTCGCCGCCGCGGTTGGAGCCTTCCGCCAGGGCCGTCTCGCCCTGCTTGATGGCGGCTTCGACCTGGCCGGACTGGGCGTTGAGGTCGGCGGTGACCCGGGTGATCTCGTTGGCGTACTGGGCGGTCTTTTCCGCCAGTTTGCGCACTTCGTCCGCCACCACGGCGAAGCCGCGCCCCTGTTCGCCGGCGCGGGCCGCCTCGATGGCCGCGTTCAGCGCCAGCAGGTTGATCTGCTCGGCGATGTCCTTCACATGCTGGGTGGCGCCGATGATGGCCTGGGTGCTGCCGAGGAATTTCTCGACGGAATCCGACATGCCCTTCACCGAGCTTTGCACGCTGGCCATGGCCTGATCCAGGTGCTTCATGCGCGCCAGTCCCTGGTCGGAATAGTCGGCGCTGCGTTCCGACACCGCCTTGACCTGCTCGGCGTTGTCCGCCACCGAGGCGATGCTGGCCGACAACTGCTCCACTGCGGCGGCGGTGGCGGTGATGGCGCCGGTTTCCTCGGAAGTGGCGCTACGCAGGCCGGAGGAGGCCTGCGCCAGCCGCGCCGAAAGTTCGTGCAACTGTTCGGCATTACCCTTGATGCCGCTGACCAGGCTTTGCAGGCCGCCGACAAATCGGTTGAAGGCCAGGGAGATGCGGCACAGCTCGTTGTCTCCCTGTATCTGGAGGCGGGCGCCGAGGTCGCCTTCCCCTTCCGCCAGGGATTCGATGGAGCGCGCCAGCAGGGTGAGCTGGGTCATGATGCTGGCGACGATGGCCAGGGCGATGCCCAGGCCCACCAGCGTCGCGGCCACGGTCAGGATCAGGGCGATGCGCTGGGCGTTTTCCGTGTTTTCCTGGACTACCGCCTCGCGCGCCTGAATCTGGGCCTTCTGCTCCTTGACCAGGTCCAGAAGGAATTGGCGGATCTCGCGCCACACCGGCGTTTCATCCTTGTTCAGGCGAACCTTGGCTGCCTCGACGTTGGCCTGCTTCACCAGGTCGCGGATTTCCTGTTGCAGGCCTTTCTGGCGCTCGCGCAAGGTCGCGACCTGGGCAATGGCTTCCGCCTGCCTGTTGCCGGAGCCCACCAGGGTGCGGGTCTCATCCAGCAACTTGTCCATGGTGGCGCTGGCTTTATCGAAATTCTCGTAGGCCTTGGGGTTGGCCGGGTCGAGGATGATGTTGCGCAGGGCCTGGCCCATCTGCAGGCCGTTGGCGTAGAGCTCGGTATAGTCGAGCAACACCTTCTGTTCCCGGTCGATGAAGCTGGTGAATTCGGATTTGGCCTGATTCAGAGCCTGCCAGGAAACCAGAGTGGACACCAGGAACAGGGTGACCACGACGACCAGCTGGAAAACCAGTTGGGTGCGAATCTTGTAGTTGCGCAGATTCAGCATGGCTGAGCCTCGGCTAGGGAGATGTTGTGGGTACCTCCCTTTACGGCGCGGCCAGGGCGAACTTGAGGCGTGCATCGGTGCGCACAGCGCACCCTACGATGCTCCG
>CAIXFP010000724.1 GCA_903918705.1 uncultured Pseudomonadota bacterium | reverse complement strand
GGCCTTCGTGCAGCAGGATCACCTCGGCGCAACGTTCCGCCTCGTCCAGGTAGGCGGTGGACAGCAGCACGCTCATGCCCTCGCCGTGCACCAGGCGGTCGACGATGGCCCAGAGTTCGCGTCGGGATACCGGGTCCACCCCCACCGTGGGCTCGTCCAGCAACAGCAGGCGCGGCGCCCGCACCAGGGTGCAGGCCAGGCCCAGCTTCTGCTTCATGCCGCCGGACAGGCGCCCAGCCAGGCGGCGGGTGAAGGGGGTCAGACCGGTCATGTGCATCAGTTCGCCGTAGCGCCCGGCCCGCTCTGCCCGCGGCACGCCCTGGAGGTCGGCGTAGAGGTCCAGGTTCTCCTGCACCGTGAGGTCTTCGTAGAGGCCGAAGCGTTGCGGCATGTAGCCCAGGGCGGCCTGCACCGCCAGGGAATCCCGGGTGGCGTCCAGATCCAGCACCCGGATGCTGCCGGCGTCGGGCACCAGGAGGCCGGCGGCCAGCCGCATCAGGGTGGTCTTGCCGGCCCCGTCCGGGCCGATCAGCCCGGTCACCCGCCCCGGCTGGATGCTGAAGCTGACCCCGTCCAGGGCCTGGATGCTGCGCCCGCCCGCGCTGAACGCCCGGACCAGGTCGCGGGCTTGCAGCACCGGGCTCACTTGGTTGTCTGGCACAGGTCCGCGTTCGCCGCCGGGGGTTGCTGGTCGAGGCGAATCGTCACGTTGGCGGGCATGCCCAGGCGCAGTTCGTCCTGCCCTTCGCACACGAAGACGCGGGCCTGGTACACCAGGCTGGAGCGCACCTCCGTGGTCTCCACCGATTTCGGCGTGAATTCGGCGCTGGGGGAGACGAAACCGACCCAGGCGCGATAGCGCTTGTCCGGGTGGCTGTCCGTGCTCACCGTGGCCCGCGCCCGCACCGGCACCCGGCCCAAGGCGGTCTCCGGCAGCCAGACCCGGACCCAGACCGGATCGGCGAGGGCCAGGGTGAACACCGGCTTGCTGGGCGAGGCCATGTCGCCGGGTTCCAGGATGCGGTTCTCGACGATGCCGTCGGAGGGCGCGTGCAATTGGCCTTCCTGGATGTCCCGCTGGATCACCGCCACCGCCGCCGCATCGGCCGCCAGGGTGGCGCGGGCCGCGGCGATGTCTTCCTTGCGTGGACCGGCCACCACCAGGCGCAGGGCTTCCTCCGCCGCCTGCAACTGGGCCCGGGCCCGGTCCACGGCGTAGCGGGCGCTGTCCGCCTGCTGCTGGGTGACGAAGTGCTGTCCCACCAGGTCCAGTTGCCGCTGGTAGTAGGCCTGGGCATCCGCCACCGCCACCCGGGCTGCATCCCGCTGCGCCCGCGCCTGGGCGATCTCCTCGGGCCGGGAACCGGCCTGGAAGCGCGCCACCACCTGCTGTTGCGCCGCCGTCTCGGCGCGGGCCTGGACCTCGCTGCGCTGCAGCCGTTCGGTGTCCAGGGTGGCCAGCAGCTGGCCCTTCTTCACCCGGTCCCCTTCCTTGACCAGCACCTGGTCGATGCGTCCGTTGCCGTTGAAGGCCAGTTCCACCTGGCGGATGTCCATGTTGCCGTGCAGCAGGAGTTCGGTCGCGGAGGGCGCCGCGTGTTGCCGCGACCACCAGACGCCCGCGACCAACGCCGCGGCAAGGGGAATGACGAGGAGGATTTTTGCTTTCATGGCGCGTTTTGGGCTGCGGCGGTTCCGGCAGGTTTCCGATAGACGCCGAATCGTAAACCCGGAAACGGCTGTTGGCCGCTCCCGGCTCATGAAATCTCGCGCGAAACCTCATACGGGCGCCGTCCGCCACCCTCGCCATGAAGCGCGGCCAGGAACGCGTCGGCCCTGGCGGCGCCGATGCCGCCCGGCTATTTGACGCGACCGAAGAAGCGCATCACCTTGCAGGGGTCGCCGGTCTTTTCCGGCAGGGTCACATGTTGTTCGAGAGCCCGTTTCTGCAGCACCACTTCGTGGGCATCCATATAGGCTTCGCACTGGTCGAAGGATTTCATGGCGAAGAGTTGGCTGACGTGTTCCTTGATCTCGTCCGAACTCATCAGGTTGGCGCCACGGAAGCCGCCGGTGGCGTAAGAGGGGAAGGCGTTGGCCGCCTGGCTGGCCACGGCCAGCAATACGACCAGAAGGGTGCGTTTCATAGGTGCTCCAAAAATTTCAATCGGGTATCGCCGCTACAGCGAAGAATGACCTGGGCGGCTCTCGGGAGTTCATTCCTCGCCCAGAAATCGGCTATGGGCCGGCCTCGCCGCTACCACCGCTCCAGTGATTGCCGGGCCGCCCCCAGCAAGGCCAGGGTGGCTTGTGCCCGGGCCAGCGCCCGGTGCGTCGGTGGACACTTCAGGCCCAGGAGATCCGCCAGTTCCGGCGAATTGTACGATGGCAGTCCGGGCCACGCCGACCATGCGGCCAGTTGGCTGTCGTACATGGGGTTGTCGAAACGGAGTCCGTGTCGACTGGCAGCCCGCTCCAGCAGTTTCCGGTTGCGCGAGGCCTGCTCCGAGAACAGCGGACTGTGGCCCACGAAGGCCTGCAACAGGCGCATGGCGTCGCGGGGGCTGAGGGCGTGGCGATCATCGGGCGCCGGCGCGCCGCCGACGCCCCGCTCGGGTTCGATCAGGACGTTGTATTCCGCCACCGGGGCGAAGCCCGGGCCTACGCACAGTGCGGCGATCTCCCGGATCTCGCCGTGGGCCGCCCGGTTGGCGGTGAAGTCGAGGATGACGAACTCGCCGCGCAGTATTCTGGCGATGGCGTCTCGACTGCGCAGCGGCGCCGGGGCACGGACCCGGTCGGCCGGCGGGCGCCCCGCGCAATATCCCGAATTTTGTGCCGCCAGTTTGTCTGCGGCGGCGTGGAGGTAAGCCAGCATCATCCTTTCTTACTCCGCGCGTGGGCCAGGTCGGAGACGGATTGCAGCGGCTTCCTGGCCTTGGGCGGGGCCTCCGCGGCAGGCGCATGGGCGACCCGGTTGCTCGCGGCCTCGTGCCGGTCCAGCCGGCTCAGGGTGACCACCAGCCCCATGGTGGCCAGGATCAGGAAGACCGGCCCGAACAGCCAGAACACCAGCGGAATCGCGAACAGGAAGGCGCGCATGCCGAGGGCGATCATGTTGCCCGCCTGGATCAGGCGGTCGGCCACGCTCGCGCAGGAAAGTTCCGGGTAGGTCAGGTGGCCGGACTCGGGCACGTTAATCATGAACAGGACGTGGGTCGCCAGACGCATCGACATGGCATAGGAGAAGAAGGCCACGATGAAGTCCAGCAGGAGGCAGAGCACTTTGATAATCCAGAGCTCCGGCGCGTGGGAACCAAACATCCCGAGGCTATGCCAACTGCGCACGATGTTTTCCGCCTGGCCGGAGAGGGTAAGGGTGCCCATGATCAGCAGTGAAGCCGTCGAAGCCATCATGATGCTGACCATGATGAAGTTGCGCAGGGTCTGCACCGCCATGACATCCTTGCCGGGCCGGGTCATCACGTTCTCGGCCCATAACCGGCGCGCCCTTGCATTCACGACATGAATCGAATAGGTCGGATCCTTTCTGGCCAGACTGCGGTGGCGCAGGTAGTAGCCGATGACCATGAGCACGCTCAGGGTGAGTGCCAGGGCGTCGGCGGCGAATTCCTGCACCCAGGCGGCGAGTGTGGGAAAGTCAGTCATGGCGCGGCATGCCTCCCTGGAGCGGAGGTGGCCGCTCTCGGGCAGTTTCGGAGAACAATGGTTAGTGGCATGGTCTTTCCTTGTAACAAGTGGGAATCTGGTCGCCGGAAGGCTGCCGCGGCACCGGCTATCCGGATACACATTGCAAGGGTCGTGCCACGCTGAACATGCCCCATGAAATTCATAGGATTCATGATGTTGTCTGACATGCGCGAACCCGGACGCGGCCACGCTGGCTACGCAATACGGAGGGTTCTACAAAATGCGTAGGGTCGCGGACTGGTTCCGGGTCAATCGCCTGCAGCGCAAGGTGCTGGGGGTGGTGGTGTTCATCATCGTGGTGCCGATGCTGGTGACCGGCAGCTTCACGGCCTTCTGGGTGACCCGGCAGGTGGATGCCTCCATCGAGAACTGGCTGCGGGAATCGACCCGCATGAATCTGGACTGGCTGCACGGCCTGCACCACAACGCCCGCCTGTTCGCCGACCTGCTGGCCGACGTGAACCATGGCCGCTGGCAGGCCGACGCCGGGCATCCCCTGGTGCCCGCCCGTTTCCAGGCCCTGGCCCAGGAACTGGGCATCGACTTCGTCCAGATCTACGGCCGGGATGGCCGCCTGGGCTACAGTTCCACGCCCCTGCAGACCGCCTGGATGCCCAGCGCCGGACAGGACGAAGCGGTGTTGCGCGTGGTCAAGGAGCGGCGCCGCCTGCTGGCGGCGGTGACCCTGCTGGACCTGCCCGCGCCCTGCGGCCGCCTGGTGGTCGGCACCCTGTTCGACAAACCACTGCTGCAGCGTCTGGGGGTGGCCAGCGGCCTCAAGACCCGTCTCTACTACCCCACCGGCGAGGATTTTGCCAAGGCGTTCGCGGAGGAGGAAAGCGCTCCCTTGCGCCTGCCGCCCGAGGCTTTCGTCCGGCTCCGGAATGACCACGAGTATTTCAGCCCGGAGGCGGAGGGTGGCCGCTACTGGGGGTTGTATACCCCGGTGCTGGACTCCGGCGGGCGCGTGGAGGCGGTGCTGTTCAGCGGCCTGGCGCACCAGTACGGCGACCAGCTCCTGGCCAACCGCGGCGCCCTGGCCTGGGCCATCGGCCTGTTGGGCACCCTGCTGGCCGCGTTGCTGGGCCTGCTGCTCAGCCGGCTGGTGATCCGCCCGGTGGAACAACTGCGCGACGGCGTGTTGAAGGTGGCGGCCCAGGATTTCCGCGCCGAGATCCCGGTGCGCGGCGGCGACGAACTGGCGGAACTGGCGCGCGCCTTCAACACCATGGCGCGCAGCCTGCGCGGCGCCCGCGACGAGCGCCAGCGCGCGTTCCAGCGCGACAAGCTCACTGCCCTGGGGGAATTGTCCCTGGCCATGGCCCACGAGATCCGCAACCCCATCGGAGTGCTGAACACGGCCGCCCAGCTGCTCGACAAGGCGACGGGCAACCCCGAGAGGCAGTCGGAACTGACCCGCATGATCCGGGAAGAGACCGCCCGGCTGAACGGCCTGCTGCGCGATTTTCAGCAACTGGCCCGGCACCGCAAGCCGCAATTCGCCGACCTGCCTCTGCAACAGCCCCTGGAGGCGGCCATCCGGGTCAGTCTGGCGGGACGTCCGGAGGTGGCCGTGCGGCGCCGTTACGACCACGGCGCGGGCCTGATCCAGGTGGACGCCGAGTTGCTGCAACAGGCCTGGACCAACCTCATCAACAACGCCCTGGAGGCCATCGCCTCGGTTCCGGACCCCGCGCCGGCGCTGCTGACCCTGCATTCCTGGCGGGAGGACGGCACCTTGTGCCTGGCCCTGGAGGACAACGGCCCGGGCGTTCCCCTGGAAGCCGTGCCACGCCTGTTCGAGCCTTTCTTCACCTCCAAGGAACAGGGCAGCGGCCTCGGCCTGACCATTACCACGACCCTGGTGGCCGCCAACGGCGGTGACCTCGAATACGCCGCCCTCCCCGGCGGCGGCGCCAGTTTCATCATGCGGTTCAACGAAACCGCCGGAGCAGCCTGATGCCGGACACCATTTTGATGGTCGAGGACGAACGCAACATGCAGATCGTCATCCGCATGGCCCTGGAGGACGCCGGCTTGCGGGTGCTGGTGGCTGACAGCGCCGAGCAGGCCCTGGCGATGC
>CAIXFP010000723.1 GCA_903918705.1 uncultured Pseudomonadota bacterium | reverse complement strand
GCCCACATCACGGTGAACAAGAACGCCATCCCCAACGACCCGCAGAAGCCCTTCGTCACCAGCGGCATCCGCATCGGCACCCCGGCCATGACCACCCGCGGCTTCAAGGAACTGGAAGCCGAGAAGCTGGCCCACCTGGTGGCCGATGTGCTCGACGCCCCCAACGACGAGGCGGTGGCCACCCGGGTGAAGGGGGAAGTAGCGAAGCTGACGGCGGCGTTCCCGGTGTATGGGAAATAAGTGGAGAGTGGAGAGCGGAGAGTCGAGAGTGGTTGCCGCTCTCGACTCTAGACTCTCGACTCTCGACTAATCCATGCGATGCCCCTTCTGCGGCGCCGTCGACACCCAGGTGGTGGAAACCCGGCTGGCCGAGGACGGCCTCTCCGTGCGGCGCCGGCGGCGCTGCCCGAGTTGCGACAAGCGCTTCACCACCTATGAGCACGCCGACGTGCGCCTGCCCCAGGTGGTCAAGGGCAACGGCATGCGCGAGGACTTCTCCGAAGCCAAGCTGCGCGAAGGTTTCCGCCGCGCCCTGCACAAGCGCCCCGTTTCCGCCGAACTGGTGGACGAGGCCATCGGCCGCATCCGCCAGAAACTGCTGACCCTGGGCGAGCGGGAAATCCCCTCCCGCGCGGTCGGTGAGATGGTGATGGACGCACTCTACCGCCTCGACAAGGTGGCCTATATCCGCTTTGCCTCCGTCTATCGCTCGTTCCAGGGCGTGGACGATTTTCGTGATGTGATCACCAGCATCGGCAAGGGCGAGGCGTGAGTTCCTTCTCCGCCACCGACCACGCCCACATGGCCCATGCCCTGCGCCTGGCCGAGCGGGGGCTGTTCACCACCACGCCAAATCCACGGGTGGGCTGTGTCATCGTGAAAGATGGCCAAGTGGTGGGCGAAGGCTGGCACGCCCGCGCCGGCGAACCCCACGCCGAAGTCCACGCCCTGCGCATGGCCGGCGAACTGGCCCGCGGTGCCACCGCCTACGTCAGCCTGGAGCCGTGCAGCCACCACGGCCGTACCCCGCCCTGCGCCAACGCCCTGATCGACGCCGGCATCACCCGTGTCGTGGCCGCCATGCGCGACCCCAACCCCCAGGTGTCCGGCGGTGGCGTCCATCTCCTCACCCTGGCCGGCGTCCAGGCCGAGGTGGGCCTGCTGGAATCGCAAGCGCGGGAACTCAACCTCGGCTTCATCGCCCGCATGACCCGGGGCCGCCCCTGGCTACGAGTGAAGACCGCCTCCAGCCTGGACGGCAAGACGGCCCTGCTGAACGGCGCATCGAAGTGGATCACCGGCCCGGCCGCCCGGGCCGACGTGCAAGCCTGGCGCGCCCGCGCCTGCGCCATCCTCACTGGCGTGGGCACCGTGCTGGCGGACGACCCGCGCATGAACGTGCGCGACCTGGAAACCTCCCGGCAACCGCTGAAGATCATCGTCGACAGCCGCCTGAACACCCCGCCCACGGCGCAAATCCTGCACGGCGGCGCCCTGATCGCCTGCGCCGAAAACGATCCGGCGCGGCGCGCCGAACTGGAGGCGGCGGGAGCGGAAGTGCTGTGCTTGCCCGGGCCAAAAGGTCGCGTGGGCCTGGCCGCCCTGTGTGGCGAACTGGGCCGGCGCGGCTGCAACGAAATCCACGTGGAAGCCGGCGCCACCCTGAACGGCGCCCTGCTCGACGCCGGCCTGGTGGACGAGTGGATCGCCTACCTCGCCCCCCTGGTGATGGGCGATGCCGCGCGCGGCGTCTTCGACCTGCCGCCTCTCACCGAGATGGCCGGCCGCGTGGCGTTCCGGCTGCGGGACTCCCGCATGGTGGGCGGCGATTTGCGCCTGACCCTGCGCCCGGCCTGAAATTCAGAAATTGCGCGTGTACTGCACGCTCAAGATGTCCACCTGGTCGGAATAGCTGCCGGACACGGTGCCCGCCCCCGCGACCGTATTGTTGATGGGCGCGGATTTCACGAACAGATGGGCATACCCCGCGTCCAGTTTCGCCTTGTCCGACAGAGCATATTGCAGACCCAGGGCGACCCAGGTGCGGTCGTTGTCGGGAATCCGAGCCGTACGCGTCGCATCGGGAACCGGCGCCTGGTCGTAAGCCAGGCCGCAGCGCCAGGTCAGGTGGGCGTCCTGGTGGTAATTCATGCCCAGGGAAACGCGCCAGGTATCCCGCCAGTTTTCCTGGGTCGTGATGACGTTGCTGCCGTTGGCGCGGTCGATTTTCAGTTCCTTGAACAGGCCCCAGTGGGTCCAGGAGGCATCAGCGAGCAGGTCCACGCGCTCATTCATCTTCCTGAAGACGCTGGCGGAAAAACTGTCCGGCAAGGTCAGCCTGGCCGAGGCCGGACCGTTGCCGAAAGTGGCGGCCAGGCCGGCATCCAGCGGGGCGTTGCCGGTGATCGGCACGTTGTCGAAGCTCAAAGAGCCGTCAAGTTTCATGTTCACGCGGGAACGGTAGGCCAGGCCGATGCGCGTCACGGGCGAGACATCGAACAAGGCGCCCAGGTTGTAGCCCCAACCCCAGTCCCCACCCGACATGCGGGAAGCCCCGGAAAGATTCGGCATCAGCACGGTGCCTCCCGTGGCGCCGGCGATGGCCGCGCTGTAACTGACCATGGACGTCAGCTTGGCGTCGATGCGCATGGCGTTCAGCCCCACCCCCAGGGAAACGCCGTCTCTCACCTTGAACCCGAGGGAAGGGTTGATGTCCACGGTCTTCAGATCGGATTTCAGCGCCTGGAAGCGGCCGACCCAGTTCATGTCGTAATTGGTGGACAAGCCGAACGGCGAATTGAGCCCGAGGCCGAACTTGAGGTCCGGGGTGATATCCCGCGCGTAGTAGAAATCGGGAACCGGAATCAAATCCCCGGCATCGCCCCCATTCCCTCCCTTGTTGCTCTGCAGTGCCGCCGCCACACCGCTACCGCCGTTGTCCTGGAACTTGGCCGAGGGATAAAGCAGATTCCCCACCAGCACGAATTGGTTGCCCTGGAGATGGGTCAGCCCCGCCGGATTGAAAAAGACGGTACTGGCATCCTGGGCGCTGGCGGCCTGACCGGCATAGGCATTGCCAAGCCCGCTGGCATTCTGCTCGGTCAGGGCGAAACCCGATGCACCCGCGCCACCGGCGTAGGCGCCGAGCAGGACCAGGACAGGGAACCGGATACTTGCGGCGGTGCGAAAAAAAACCATGGTCAGCTCCAATACGTTGTTGGGTTGATGGAAATCGGTTCTCGCAATACGGGCCTGCCGGCCCAAGTGGCAACGATACCTGGAATAGCCCTTTGATGGAGCGGGAGATCGGCCACGGGCGCGCCTCGGGAGGCTGGACTCCCGGGGATCAACTCCTGAGAAATACGCCTCAGCGCAGGCGGAAGCGTCCCACCAGTTCGTTCATCTGGTGCGCCAGGCCCACCAGTTCCTCACTCACGCCCCGTGTTTGCACGGCATCGTCGGCGGTGCGTCGAGCGATCTCGCCGATGCTGCCCATGCGCTGGTCGACGCCGCCGGTGAGTTCTCCCTGGCTACGCACCGATTGCGCCATGTGAGCGTTCAGGCCGCGAATGTCGGCGACCCGGGTGGCGATCCGGTCGAGGCCCGCCACCGCGCTTTCCAGTTGCCGACTGTGCCCGGCGGCGGTGTTCTGGGCGGCGTTCATCACTTCCACCGCGTGGCGCGCCTCCTGGCGCAATTGCGTGACGATGTCCTCGATGTCGCGGGTGGACTTGTGGGACAGGTTGGCCAGCTTGCGCACCTCGTCCGCCACCACCGCGAAGCCGCGCCCCATCTCGCCGGCGCGGGCGGCTTCGATCGCGGCGTTGAGGGCCAGCAGATTGGTCTGCTCGGCGATACCCTTGATCACTTCCAGCACGTTGCTGACGTCCTGGCTGCGTTGGTCCAGGGCCTCGATGACGGTACCGGCACGGCCGATTTCCTGGACCAGACTCATGATGCCGCTGATGGCCTCGCGGGTCATCTGGGTGCTGTTGCCGGCTTCCTGATCGGCCGCCACCGAGGCCTCGGCGGTTTTCGCGGCATCCACGCCCGCCTCGCTGGCGATGTTCTTGAGGTGGTCGATGGAGTTCGTGGTCTCCGCGCAGGCCTGAAGCTGCTGGCTGGCCGCCTCGGAGGTGAGCAGGGCCACCGAGGAAACCCGGTCGGCCGCGGCGGCCAGACGCCCGGAGGTTTCCGCCACCAGCCCCATGCTGGCGCCGAATTTGTCCAGCATGCTGTTGATGGCCAGGGCCAGGGCGCCCACTTCGTCGCCGGAAGTCACCGGGAGCCGGCGCGCCAGGTTGGCGTTCTGCTCGATCTCGCGCATGGTGTCGCGCATGGCCAGCAGGGGCTTGATGACGATGCCGCGCAGCAGGGCGATCACCAGGCCGATGCCGAGCAGGCTCAGGAGCAGGTTGATGCCGCCCACCACCCAGAGGTTTTGCCGCGACTCGGCATCCAGCTCGTTCAGGGAATAGGTAATGCGCACGGCACCCAGTACGGTATTGGGCGCCACCTGGTGGCAGGTGAGACAGTTGGTGCCGAGGTGGTTCTCCTGGGCCTTCAGGGGGGCCAGGAAGGTCACGTAGCGGCCCTTGTCGTCCTCGCCCACCGCGACGATCTGCTCGCCCGTGATGGCGCGCCTATCCAGGTCGTCGCGCGGCGGCACCTTGCGGGTGGTGATGGCATCCAGGGCGCCGGGAGCATGAACGATGCCGATGTCGCGCACGCCGGGCATGGCCAGGTATTTGCCGCGCAGGCCTTCCAGTTGCGCCATGCTGCCGGTGAGCATCAGGGTATTGACGCCATCGAAATAAGACAGGGCCGCGTCCCGCGCCTTGTCCTGGCCGATGCGCAGCGCCCATTCGCGCTCGTTGCGCCCAGTCAGCAGCGTGGCGGTGGCCAACACGGCAAGAAAGATCAGGACGATGGCAACGACGATCTTGGCCTGCACCGATTGCCTGGCGAACTGGGTCATGACAGGTGCCCTTGGGTTTGTCGGAATACCCGGCTTATCGGCAGATCTCCCGGAGACTTTAGCCGGGGCACGTCGGATTGCGGTTTCGCGTGAACCCGTGCGACGCACTAAACTGCGCGCTACCGCGTTTCCCGCTCCCCTCATGGTTCCCCATCTCACCACCGCCCTCTCCGGCCCCCTGCATGAACTGGAACGCCTGGTCATCGAAGCCCAGGGCGACATCGAACACTGGCTGCGCCGGCAGTGGCTGGCGCATCCGGCGCCCTTCTACAGTTCCGTGGACCTGCGCAACGCCGGCTTCAAGCTGGCACCGGTGGACACCAACCTGTTCCCGGGCGGCTTCAACAACCTCAGCCCGGATTTTCTGCCCCTGGCGGTACAGGCGGCCCACGTGGCGGTGGAGAAGATGTGCAGTGACGCGCGCAGCTTCCTCATCATTCCCGAGAACCACACCCGCAACCTGTATTACCTGCAGAACGTCGCGGCGCTCGCCGACATCATCACCAAGAGTGGCCTGTCGGTGCGCATCGGCAGCCTGATCCCGGACCTGGCGGAACCCCTGGTGCTGGACCTGCCGGACGGCGGCAGGATCACCCTGGAGCCGGTGCGGCGCGAGGGCAACCGCCTGCGCCTGGATCCCGGCTCGCAACATGGCGGCAGCTTCGATCCCTGTTCCATCCTGCTCAACAACGACCTCTCCGCCGGCGCCCCGGACATCCTCAAGGGCCTCGACGCCGCCCAGACCATGTTGCCGCCCCTGCACGCCGGCTGGGCGACGCGTAGCAAGAACCAGCATTTCAACGCCTACGACCAGGTGGCTCATGGCTTCGCCGGCGTGGTAGGCATCGACCCCTGGCTGATCAACCCGCACCATGAACTGTGCGGCGAGGTGGACTTTCAGACGCGGGAGGGCGAGGAATGCCTGGCCGACCACGTCGCCGCCCTGCTCGCCAAAATCCGCGCCAAATACGCCGAATACGAAGTCGAGCGGCAGCCCTTCGTCATCGTCAAGGCGGACGCCGGCACCTACGGCATGGGCATCATGAGCGTGAAATCCCCGGACGAGGTGCGCGACCTCAACCGCCGCCAGCGCAACAAGATGGCGGTAGTGAAGGAGGGGCTGTCGGTGACCCAGGTGCTTGTGCAGGAAGGCGTGCCCACCAGCGAAACCCTCAACGCCGCGGTGGCGGAGCCGGTGGTATACATGATCGACCACTTCGTCATCGGCGGCTTCTACCGGGTCCACACCAGCCGCGGCGACGACGAAAACCTCAACGCGCCGGGCATGCACTTCGTGCCCCTGGCCTTCGACCAG
>CAIXFP010000722.1 GCA_903918705.1 uncultured Pseudomonadota bacterium | reverse complement strand
GCTGGCCATCGGCAACCCTTTTGGTGTGGGCCAGACGGTCACCATGGGCATCGTCTCCGCCCTCGGCCGCAGCCATCTCGGCATCAACACCTTCGAGAACTACATCCAGACCGACGCCGCCATCAACCCGGGCAACTCCGGTGGCGCCCTGGTGGATGTCGCCGGCAACCTGGTGGGTGTCAACACCGCCATCTTCTCCCGCAGCGGCGGCAACCTCGGCATCGGCTTTGCCATTCCCGTCTCCATCGTGCGCCAGGTGATGGAACAGATCATTGCCCATGGTGCCGTGACCCGTGGCTGGGTGGGCATCGAGGTGCAGGAAATCAGCCCCGAAATCGCCGACTCCTTTGGCCTCAAATCCACCGATGGCGCCCTGATCGCCGGAGTGCTGCGCGGCGGCCCGGCGGATCGCGCCGGCATCCGTCCGGGCGACATTCTGGTGGCGGTCAACAACCGGCAGGTTACCGACTCGGTTTCCCTGCTAAACCTGATTGCCGCGCTGCCACCTGGGAAAATCGCGCAGCTGCGCCTGCTGCGCGAACAGACAGTGATGCAGGCTCTGGCGAAAGTCGAAAAGCGGCCCGCCATGGCCAAGCCCGCCCCGTAGGATCGGCCTATCGACCGCACCTGTCGGGACGGGAGATCGCGCTCGCGGGAAGTGTGGCCGATACCGTTAAAGTTTCCTCGTCTTTCGCCGATAAGCGGGGCAGGAAGTCATGCCAAGGAAGGTTCATGCTGGTCATCATCGTCGACGACAACCCGGTCAATCTCAAGTTGATGGAAAGCCTGGTGAAACGGGCCGGCGATTACATCCCCATGACCTTTCAGGATTCCGGAGAGGGCCTGGAATGGTGTTTGCACAACACGCCGGATCTCCTCATCGTCGATTACATGATGCCGCCGCCCGATGGCATGGAGTTCATTCGCCGCTTTCGGGAAAACCCGGTGAATGCCGATATCCCGGTGCTCATGATCACCGCCGACCATGAGAAGGAAACCCGCTACGCGGCTTTGGAAACCGGGGCCAACGATTTTCTGACCAAACCCATCGACAACGCCGAGTTCCGTGCCCGCCTGCGCAACATGCTGGCTTTGCGGCGCAGCCAGAAGGCCCTTGCCGACCGGGCCGCCTGGCTGGCGGAAAAAGTGGCCGAGGCCACGGAGGAAATTCTTGATCGCGAGCGGGAAATGATCATGCGCCTGTCCCGCGCGGCGGAATTTCGTGACCCGGAAACCGGCGCCCACATTCAGCGCATGTCCAGCTACTCCCGCCTGATTGCGCGGCAGATCGGACTGCCTGTCGCGGAACAGGAACTCATCCTGCGCGCGGCCCCCATGCACGACGTGGGCAAGATCGCCATTCGCGACGAAATCCTGCTGAAGCCCGGCCGTCTCGACCCGCACGAATTCGAGATCATGAAAACCCATGCCGAGAAGGGCTACGAGCTGCTCTCCGGCAGCGCCGCCAGCCTACTCGACACCGCGGCCCTGATCGCCTGGACCCACCACGAAAAATTCGACGGCAGCGGCTATCCGCGTGGCCTGGCTGGTCAGGACATCCCCCTGTACGGGCGCATTGTCGCCGTTGCTGACGTCTTCGACGCACTCACTACCGAGCGCCCATACAAGAAGGCGTGGGAAATCGAGCATGCGGTCCGCTTCCTCGAGGAAGGCGCCGGCAGCCATTTCGACCCCGTCTGCGTTGCGGCCTTCATCGCCTGCCTGGATGAAGCGTTGAGCATCCGCGCCCGCTTCCAGGACGAAGGGCCGGTCCTGGCACAACCCTGATCTCTGATCATGCGCCCGCTACTCCTCCTCCTCCTGTCCTTGTTCCTGGCCCCGGCGTGGGCGGGCCCGGTGTACACCCTCTCGGTTGTGCCGCAATTCACGCCGGTGGACATCGGCCTGCGCTGGTCGCCGCTGCTGGCCTATCTGGAAAAGGAAACCGGCATCAGCCTGCAACTGCGGGTGATGGATCGTATCCCCAAGTTTGAAAGCGACTTTCTCGACGGCGTGCCGGATTTCATCTATCTCAACCCCTGGCACGAAGTCATGGCCAAAAAAGCCCAGGGTTACCTGCCCCTGGTGCGGGGTGGCGAATCGCTCAACGGCATCCTGGTGGTGGATCGCGAAGGCCCGATCCGGCGCCTGGCCGATCTCGACGGCAAGGTCCTGGCCTTCCCCTCTCCCAACGCCTTCGGCGCGTCCCTGTATATGCGCGCCCTGTTGTCGGAGAAGGAAAATATTCACTACACACCGGTTTATGTCGGCACTCATCAAAACGTCTATCGCCACGTCCTGCTGGGTGAAGCGGCGGCCGGCGGCGGCATCGCGGCCACCCTGGAGAAGGAACCGGCCGGCGTGCGCGCCCGCCTCAACGTGATCTTCACCGCGCCGGGTGTTGCTCCCCACCCCCTGGCCGCGCATCCGCGGGTGCCCGCCGACGTGCGCGCCCGAGTGATGGCCGCGCTGCTCAAGCTCGAACGCGACCCGGCCGGCCGCAAGATGCTCGCGGCAGTCGAGCTCGACCATCTCCAGGTTGCCGATTACGCCCGCGACTACGCCCCTCTGGAGAAATTGAAGCTGAGCGGTTACATGCAGATTGAAGCGGCCGGCGGCAAAAAATAGCGCCATGGCCGAATTGCCGACCCGCCTGTTCAAGCGCCTGTTTTCCCTACTGCTGCCACGCCAGCTCACCGTGCAACTGGCGGTGCTGACCGCCCTGATGCTGGTCGCCACCATCGTCGGCCATACCCTTCATACCACCCTGGAAGAGTCGCGGAAGGACGAAGCCGCCCTGCTGGGCGGCATGGATACCCAGTTGCAGAACCTGGCGGTGTCCAGCGCCGGCTTCCTCCTCACTCGCGACTACAGCGCGGTGGAGCGCCTGTTGCTGCTTTCCGCGCGCAACCCCGACATCCGCGCCTTGCGCGTGGTGGGGCGCAACCACCAGGTCATCACCCAGGTACTGCATAGCCCGGGCAAGGAGCCGGAGGCCGTATTCGATTTTCTCACCCTGGTTCCTCCCGACACGACGAAGCCCATCTGGATGGATGCCCAGGGACGGCCCCTCGTCGGCAGCGACTTCAACTGGGACGCGCAGCGTCTGGTGCTGTGGCGCTCCCTTGCCGAATACGGCTACGACGGCGCCCTGCAACTCGAAGTGAGCACGGACGCGCTCAAGAACGACCTCTTTCAAATCATACGCGAAGGCATTCTGGTGGCGCTGGCCGCCGGTTCCATCAGCGTCATCCTGCTTATCGGCGTCCTGCACCGCCCGGTCCGGGTGGTGCGCGAAGCGGCCCGCTTCGCCAGCGAACTCACCAGCAAACTGGGCGAACAGATGCCGGAGTACCAGGGGGCGAGGGAAATCGAGGAATTGGTGAACGCCCTCAACGAAACCTCGCTGTGGCTCTACACCAAGGAAATGTCCCTGTCCGCCGCCAACCAGCGCATGGACGCGGTGTTCGGCAACATCTCCGACGCCCTGCTTACGGTCAATGCCGACGCCATGGTGGAAAGCGCCAACGCCGCCGCCTGCGGCCTGTTCGGCTACCAGGAACACGAACTGGTGGGACTGGCCGCCGCGCGCCTGCTGCCGGATTGGGAAAGCCTGGCCCCACCGGACGGAGACGACAAGGTCCAGGCGGAAACCACGGCACTGCGCCAGAACGGTCGCAGCTTTCCCGCCGACCTCACCTTGTCCCGCTTCACTCTCTACGGCATGCCCTACCGCATCGCGGTGGCGCGTGACATCACCGAACGCAAACAGGCCGAGCTCCATCTCAAGCGCACCACTTCGCGCCTGGCGGCGCTGATCGAAAATCTCCAGGCCGGCATCCTGGTGGAAGACGAGGAGCGCCGCATCGTGCTGATCAACCGGCCCCTGTGCCGCATGTTCGGCATCCAGGCACTGCCGGAGATCCTCATCGGCCAGGATTGCGCCGGCACTGCGGAGGCCATGAAACTTCTCTTCGCCGACGCCGACGCCTTCCCGCCGCGCATCGCCGAGATTCTCGCCGCGCGTCGGGCGGTGGTCGGGGAAGAACTGCTGCTGGCGGACGGGCGCGTGCTGGAGCGCGACTTCGTGCCGATACGGGTGGCCGGCGCCGACTATGGCCATCTCTGGCAGTACCGCGACATCACGACACGGCGCCAGGCCGAGGAGTCGATGCGTCACGCCCGCGACGTGGCGGAAAACGCCAACCGCATGAAGAGCGAATTCCTCGCCAACATGAGCCACGAGATCCGCACCCCGATGAACGGCGTCATTGGCATGACCGAACTGGCCCTGGACACCGATCTGAGCGCGGAGCAGCGGGAATACCTGGTCCTGGTGAAATCCTCGGCGCAGCACCTGCTGGGCATCATCAACGACATCCTCGATTTCTCCAAGATCGAGGCCGGCAAACTCACCATTTCGCACGAGCCCTTCGCCCTGCGCCCCATGCTGGAAGAAACCCTGCGCGGCATGGAAGTGCGGGCCAGGGAAAAGGGCCTCGAACTCAAACTGGAACTGGCGGCGGAACTCCCTCGGCAGATCGTCGCCGACCCCGGCCGTATCCGCCAGGTTCTGGTCAACCTGCTGGGCAATGCCATCAAGTTCACCGACAGCGGCCACGTCAGCCTGTGCGTGGACCGGATCGGTTGCGAAGCGCCCGATTGCCTGCATCTGTGCGTGAGCGACTCCGGCATCGGCATCGCCCAGGAAAAGCTGGGCGCCATCTTCGACGCCTTCACCCAGGCCGACGGCTCCATCACCCGCAAATACGGCGGCACCGGCCTGGGGCTCACCATCAGCAAGCGCCTGGTGGAAAAGATGGGCGGCGAGATCGCGGTAAGTTCCACGCCCGGCCAGGGCAGCACCTTCACCTTCACCCTCACTTTCCCGG
>CAIXFP010000721.1 GCA_903918705.1 uncultured Pseudomonadota bacterium | reverse complement strand
GACTGTTGGCGGGTGCTGCCGGCGAAGATCAGGAGGCGGGTCATGGCGGGGCGGGTGGTTAGGGGGTTTGATTGTCGCCAAAAAAACAGGCAGCCGCTAAAATCGCCCACCTCCCACTTTCTCTGCGCGCGCGTTATGCGGTGCGCCCCACCAT
Organism: uncultured Pseudomonadota bacterium; assembly: GCA_903918705.1. GTDB lineage: Bacteria > Pseudomonadota > Gammaproteobacteria > Burkholderiales > Thiobacillaceae > PFJX01. The sequence continues at coordinate 4,452 of CAIXFP010000721.1, read as the reverse complement.
GCTGTATCCACAGGAATTCGATGTCATCGTCGTTGGCGGTGGCCATGCCGGCACCGAGGCCGCGCTGGCGGCGGCCCGCATGGGGGCACGCACACTGCTGCTGACGCATAACATCGAGACACTGGGAGCGATGTCCTGCAATCCCTCCATTGGCGGCATCGGCAAGGGCCATCTGGTCAAGGAAGTGGATGCGCTGGGCGGCGCCATGGCTCTGGCCACCGACGCGGCGGGCATCCAGTTCCGCATCTTGAATGCCTCGAAGGGGCCCGCCGTCCGCGCTACTCGCGCACAGGCCGACCGCGTCCTCTATAAGCAGGCGATACGCAATCGCCTGGAAAATCAGGCCAACCTTACCTTGTTCCAACAGGCTGTGGACGACCTGGTCGTGGAGGGTGATCATGTCGCCGGGGTGCGCACCCGGATTGGGGTCGTATTTCAGGCGCGCGCGGTGGTCCTGACCACTGGAACATTCCTGGCTGGTCTGATCCACGTCGGCCTGGAGCATTTTCCGGCCGGACGCATGGGCGATCCACCCGCGCTTTCCCTGGCGGCACGCCTGCGTGAGCTCAACCTGCCGGCGGGTCGCCTGAAGACCGGCACGCCGCCACGCATCGACGGCCGCAGCATCGACTTTTCCGCCATGCAGGAACAGCCCGGCGACTCGCCGGAGCCGGTGTTTTCCTTTCTCGGAAGGCGGGCCATGCATCCGCGCCAGTTGCCCTGCTGGATCACGCAGACCAATGAGCGCACCCACGAAATAATTCGCCAGGGGCTGGATCGTTCGCCTCTCTACACCGGAGTGATCGAGGGTGTGGGGCCGCGCTACTGCCCATCGATAGAGGACAAGATCAGCCGGTTTGCCGACAAGACCGGGCACAACGTGTTTCTCGAACCGGAAGGCCTGGATACCCATGAGTTTTATCCCAACGGGGTCTCCACAAGTCTGCCGTTCGATGTGCAATTGAATCTGGTGCGTTCGATCAGGGGGTTGGAGCAAGCGCACCTTTTGCGTCCCGGCTATGCCATCGAATACGATTATTACGATCCCCGCGGTCTCAAGGCCAGCCTTGAAACCAAGGCCATCGCCGGGTTGTTCTTCGCGGGGCAGATCAACGGCACGACCGGCTATGAGGAGGCCGCGGCGCAGGGATTGCTGGCCGGGTTGAACGCAGGACTACGGATTCGGGAGATGGAGCCATGGTGGCCGCGGCGTGATCAGGCATATATAGGGGTGATGGCGGATGATTTGGTGACCAGAGGCGTGGCGGAGCCTTACCGCATGTTTACCAGCCGCGCCGAATACCGACTGAGCTTGCGCGAGGATAACGCCGATCAGCGATTGACCGAAGTTGGCCGCCAGCTCGGGTTGGTGGACGATGTGCGCTGGGCACGATTTGAAACCAAGCGCGAGGCCATGGCGCGCGAGATCGAGCGACTGAAATCCACCTGGGTCAACCCGTCCACACTGGCGCATGACGATGCGCTGCGCGTGCTGGGACAGGGCATCGGGCGGGAATATAGCTTGTTCGAGTTACTACGCCGCCCCGATGTGGCGTACCAGTCTTTGCAGACCTTGCCGGGCGCCGGGGAGGGGCTCGCCGATTCCGAGTTCTTCAGGCAGGTGGAAATCGAGGCCAAATACGCCGGTTATGTCGCCCGCCAGTGGGATGAAATCGAGCGCCAGCGTGGCCTGGAAGACCAGCGACTGCCGGCCGATTTTGATTACCAGCTGCTCACAAGTCTATCCATCGAAGTGCGCCAGAAGCTGAATCAGATGCGGCCGGCAACCCTGGGCCAGGCCTCGCGCATTTCCGGCATTACGCCGGCGGCGGTGTCGATGTTGATGGTGTATCTCAAGCGCGGCGAACTAGAGCGTAAGGACGATACGGCATGAGTCAGCCTGATTTGATGTCGCGGCACCTGGGCGAGGCGTTGCGGGCCATGGATATGTGCCTCGATGCGCAGCAGGAGGCGCGCTTGCTGGATTACCTGGCGCTGATCAGCAAATGGAACCGGACTTATAACCTGACCGCCATCCATGAGCCGGAGCGCATGCTCACCCACCATCTCCTCGACAGCATGGCGATACTGGCCCATGTTGGTGTCGGCCCTCTGCTCGATGTCGGCAGTGGGGCGGGTCTGCCCGGCATCCCTTTGGCGATTGCGCGCCCCGAGCTGGCCGTGACCCTGCTCGATGCAAGTCAGAAGCGTTGTGGCTTCATGCAGCAGGCCGCCATAGAACTCAGGCTGCGCAATGTCGCTGTGATCCATGCGCGGGCAGAGGGATACAAGGCGGGTTTGCCCTTTCCGCAAATTGTGTCGCGCGCTTTTTCCGATTTGTCTGAATTCGCCAAGGTCACGCGCCACCTGCTCGCTCCAGGCGGAGAATGGCTGGCCATGAAGGGACTTTACCCAGACGAGGAAGTCGCCCAGCTTCGCGGCGCACGCCTCAAATCCCATAGCAAGCTGCATATCCCCGGCCTGGATGCCGATCGCCACCTGATCATCATGGAAATGGACTGAACCTATGGCACGTATCCTGGCTATCACCAATCAGAAAGGCGGGGTGGGCAAGACCACCAGCGCGGTCAATCTGGCTGCCAGCCTGGCCGGTCTGGGCCGGCGTGTTCTGTTGATCGACCTTGACCCACAAGGCAACGCAACGACAGCCAGTGGTATCGACAAACAGAATTTGGAGCGGACGGTTTACCACGTTCTGTTGCGTACCGCGACGGCAGCCGAAGTGAGGTTGCGCTCACCCACGGGCGGCTACGATCTGTTGCCCGCCAACCGAGATCTGGCGGGCGCGGAAGTGGAACTGGTTCAGGAAAAGGAGCGTGAATTCCGCCTGGGGCTTGGTTTGAAGGCGGCGGCGGGTGAATACGATTTCCTCCTGATCGACTGTCCCCCCGCGCTCAATCTACTAACCGTCAATGCCCTGACCTGCGCCGATGCCGTCATCATCCCGATGCAGTGCGAATATTTCGCCATCGAGGGCCTGGCCGATCTGGTCAATACCATCAAGAAGATCAAGTCGCGCCTGAATCCCGGTTTGGTGATCGATGGGGTGGTGCGGGTGATGTTTGATAACCGTAACACGCTGGCGCAAAACGTGTCCGATCAACTTAAGGCTCACTTCGGAGCCAAGGTGTTTGATACCGTGGTGCCGCGCAACGTGCGATTGGCCGAGGCTCCCAGCCATGGCCTGGCGGCGTTGCAGTACGACCGCACCTCCAAGGGTGCCCAGTCCTATCTGCAAATGGCGCGGGAACTCATCGACAAGCAGGAGGCAAGTGGCAATGGCTAAAGCGAAAGGGCTTGGGCGCGGTCTGGATGCATTGTTGGGGGAAGGCGAAACCGCCGAAGGCGAGCGTTTGCTTACCTTGCCGGTGGAAAGCCTGGTGCCTGGTAAATACCAGCCACGCACACATATGGATGCGGATGCTTTGGCTGAGCTTGCCGATTCGATCAAAGCCCAAGGGCTGATGCAGCCTATCCTGGCGCGCGCGGTGGCGGGGGGGCGGTACGAGATCATCGCCGGGGAACGCCGCTGGCGTGCCAGCCAGTTGGCCGGCCTGACCCAGGTCTCGGTACTGGTGCGCGATGTACCGGATGAGGCAGCACTGAAAATGGCCTTGATCGAGAACATTCAGCGCGAAAATCTGAACCCCCTCGAGGAGGCACAGGGCATCCACCGCCTTATTCAGGAGTTTTCCATGACCCACCAGACAGCGGCGGAAGCGGTGGGCCGTTCACGGGTCGCGGTGACCAATTTGCTGCGCTTGCTCAATCTGGCCAAACCTGTGCAATCACTTCTGATGAACGGCGATATCGACATGGGCCATGCCCGCGCGTTGTTGGCGCTAACTCATTCGAAACAGGTGGATTCCGCTCACGAAGTGGTCAAGCGCGGTCTCTCGGTGCGTGAGGCAGAGCGACTGGTGTCCCGGACGCTGAAGCCGCAGGAAAAGAAAGTCGAGAGCCGCGATCGCGATGTCGCTCGCCTGGAAGAGGAGCTTTCGGAAAAGCTGGGCACTGTCATACACATCAGAGCCAACCGCAAAGGCGCAGGTCGACTCAGTATCGAATTTGCCAGTCTGGAACAACTCGATGAAATATTGCGGTGTGTTCGCTAATTTGTGCGTGTGCAAAATGCATCAAAGTCATTGATGATTGCATCAGGCCCGCTAATTAATATATGATCATCTGCTAATGTTTTTTGCTTATGCGCTACAAGGTGCCATGATAGTGGCAACAGCTATACTCGCCCTGTTCTGGCTGGGGGCCGAAGCGGCTGTGGCGGCGCTGTTTGGCGGTATGTCGGCATGGTTCAATGTCGGATTGCTGGTGTGGCGCTGGCGGCAAGGGCGGTATGATTACCACTGTGATGGTCAACGCCATCTGAGGCAGTTTCACCGTTCCATGATGGAGCGGTTTTTTGTTGTAGCGGTT
>CAIXFP010000720.1 GCA_903918705.1 uncultured Pseudomonadota bacterium | reverse complement strand
TCGTGAAGCTTAGTAAGCCTACGCAATCTTGCGTCGAGCAATGCTTAGAGCGGCAAGAGCGATCCCAAGCAAAGACAGAGATGTTGGTTCGGGAACAGAAGGGCCATTGGGCGATGTAGGCACCGTACCGGTCGTGCCCAAATATATGTTTGCAAGAACACCACTTACCGTCCCAGTGTGCACGTCGTATAAAGCATTTTCCGACCAGCCCAGAGGATCAAGTCCTTCCCACCCGGTGTAAACCCCATCGACATTGTATTCACCAAACACAGCAGCGACCGCTTCACCGTTCAAAGGGCCTGAACCTGAAAGAGTTCCAGAAAAGTCCACTTGGAAATTGCCAACAGGTGCACAAAAATTAAACCATTCTGGATGTGCAGCATTCAGTGTGCAGTCGCCGCTCGGACTTCCAACACCTGAGTTTCCTGTAACGCCATGTCCGTAATTGCTGGAATATTGATCGTCATAATCGTAGGCAAACAGGCCGCCGCTTCCCCATGCCACCTGCATAATACCATTGGGCCCAATCGTGCCAAGATTTACGGTCTGAGTCACTCCATTGTTTAGGGTATTCTGGCCGCTGTTCACTAAGGTATTTACGGTAAGCGTCATTTGCGCACCGGTAATGCTATAGCCTGTTGGGTTGACGAAGAAGAGGCTGGGTGTATCGTAGGTGCTTGTGCCCCCGTATTGATTAGGGGTATTCGGATCGCCAAGAACATTGCCTGGAAGGACGCTCATGCCGTTCGCGTCATAGGCACCATAAATCGTTGCGACCAGTGTACTTGCTTGAGTAGATTGAATCGGTAAGAGTACGGCAGCAACCAGTCCGAGCGACAGAAGCATCAATTTAAACATTGGTTTCTCCATTTGGTTGGGACCATCATCCCGTCACCAGTTTGACGGATCTGATTTCAAACAAAGCAAGTCTTATGCCATAACATATAAATCAATAGGTTACCATTCAGTATTGCCTCACAGCAATTGCACTGTAAAAATATTCGACATTACATAACTTGCCCACAAGGTGCGTTATCTATCACTTTTGCGTTATTGTAAATTTCCGAGTTAGCCTGCAATATTCAGTTTGCGGCAGAAATGCATCGATTAACAATGCAAGCAAATCTTGTGGCTTAGCTTGAAACAAGCAGCCCACCAACCAGAATTAGAGCGGCCTTGGGCGGCACTTCGAGGAGGTTCGGCGCAGCCTACCATTGCTATTTTCCTGTCCCTTCGCCAGATCATTGGAACTGCATGGGTGGTTTGTTGGCGAGCTACATCAACTGCTTCACGGTAACTTTGGCCACTATATGTGAATAGCAACAATGGGATTCAGGGGCTGGCAATTTCGGACAATCCCAGTGGGTCGACTTTGGCTGATCTCCGCCGTGCAGACTTCGGGTGCAGAAATCTGTAGGGAGTGCAGGTGGGCAGATTGAATTGCTGTCCACTCAGGGTGATGTAAAGAAATCCGACACTATTCCTGCTTGATTTCTGACCGGCTGTCCTACCCTGATCAAGGGACTGTTGTCGTACCCTAAGGAAGCGCTGAACAAATGCCGTGTCAGGAGAGTGACGCGTCCGAAAAATTCCGGGGCGCCTATTTTTTGAGCAGCCGGGCAGGTCGGGTTAGCCGACAGTTTTTCGTCGGCGTAATCCGACAGAGGTGTCCACCGCAGAGGCGGCGCTGTTCACCGCATCCTTCCCACATACGACGCACATCGACGCAAGAAGAACTGCGCGCCGAACGAATACGCACCGTGAAACCACTCCGGTACCGTGCCCACAAGGCGCTTCGATGACGTCGCGCGGGCTTGGCTTAACGATATTGCTCCCTGCCCCCCTCAGAGAAAAGCGGGGTTATGCTCCCCCACATGACCGACGACCTGTTCCCTCCCGCACTCACCCAGGCTGCCACCACCGACGCGCCCCTGGCGGAAACCCTGCGCCCACAGACCCTGGACGAGATGATCGGCCAAAGCCATCTGCTCGGGCCGGGCATGCCGCTACGCCTGGCGTTCGCCGCGCGGCGCCTGCATTCCATGATCCTGTGGGGGCCGCCAGGGGTGGGCAAGACTACTCTGGCGCGCCTCACCGCGCGGCATTTCGACGCCGACTTCATCCAGATTTCCGCGGTGCTCTCCGGGGTGAAGGAGATTCGCGAGGCGGTGGAGCGGGCGCGCATGAATCAGGCCCATGGCCGACAAACCATTCTGTTCGTCGACGAGGTGCACCGCTTCAACAAGGCGCAGCAGGACGCCTTCCTGCCTCATGTGGAATCCGGCCTGGTCACCTTCATCGGCGCCACCACCGAAAACCCTTCCTTCGAGGTGGTGGGCGCCCTCCTCTCCCGCGCCCAGGTCTACGTGCTCGCGGCGCTGAACGAGGAGGAACTTTCCGCCCTGTTGCAACGCACCCTGACCCTCGGCCACCTGGATCTCGAACTGGACGCCGCAACGGAAAAGCTGTTGGTGGGCTTCGCCGACGGCGACGGCCGCCGCCTCATCAACCTGGCGGAGCAACTGGCGGTGGCGGCGCGCACCGCCGGGGTGGAACAGGTGGACGCGGCCTTCGCCGCCCGCGCGCTGTCACCCTCGCTGCGCCGTTTCGACAAGGGCGGCGAGGCCTTCTACGACCAGATATCTGCCCTCCACAAAAGCGTGCGCGGCTCCGATCCGGACGCCTCCCTGTACTGGTTTGCCCGCATGCTGGACGGCGGCGCCGACCCGCGCTACCTGGCGCGCCGCATCGTGCGCATGGCCTGGGAAGACGTGGGCCTGGCCGACCCCCGCGCCGCCCGGGTGGCCCTGGACGCCGCCGAAACCTATGAGCGCCTGGGCAGCCCGGAGGGCGAACTGGCCCTGGCGCAAGCGGTGATCTACCTGGCCTGCGCGGCCAAGTCCAACGCCGGCTACCTGGCCTGGGGTGCGGTGCGCGGCTTCGTCAAGGACGACGGCTCCCACCCGGTGCCGGTGCACCTGCGCAATGCACCGACGAAACTCATGAAGGAACTGGGCTATGGCCACGCCTATCGCTACGCCCACGATGAGCCGGATGCCTATGCCGCCGGGGAGCATTACTTCCCGGACGAACTGGCGCCGGCGCCGCGCTTCTACCGACCCACCCCGCGCGGCCTGGAAGGCAAGATCGGAGAGCGCCTGGCTTACTTGCGCGAACTGGACCGGAAGGCGAAGAAGTAGCTCGTCACGCCCCGTCCTTCTTACCGATTACGCCGAATCAGGTCGGCAGGCCCTGAAGCAGTGGCAGATTTTCCGAACGGTCCGCCTGGTGGTATTCCGGCACCCACGACTGCAACCTGGCGCGCACTTCCTCTTCACTGGCCGACGCACTGCGAGCCACCCAGTCCAGCATGGTGGCAACCTCTTCGGCATCCACCTCGCGCGCCCGCGCCACG
>CAIXFP010000719.1 GCA_903918705.1 uncultured Pseudomonadota bacterium | reverse complement strand
TCGCCGCTGACCAGAATGGCCGCCAGGAAGGCGATGGTCATCAGGCCGAAGGCCCAGTACAACGGAGTATGTGCCTGCAACAGGATGACGGCCGTCATCGGCAACCCGGTCAGCAGGGTGAACGAGCGAAACACGCCTGGCACCGGCGCCAGGACCGGGATCGCGCCGGCGATGGTGCCCGAGATCACCAGGCCGGTGAGCAGCATGGCCCCTCCCGGCGCATGCCACATGAACAGCACGATGCCCACACCCCAAATGCCCGCGCCGATCACCGCACCGGCGAGATAGCGCTTGCGCCAGAGCAGCGCGGCGGCAGCATCCGGCGGGACGGCATGAAAGCGGCGCGCCAGCAGATAGCGCGTCCCGGCGATGATGGCGAAGAAGCACCACCAGATAAAAGCCCGTGCAGCCGAAACGTGCATGTCGACGTTGGCATAGGCCAGCAGCGTGGCGTTGAAGACGTTCGTCGCTTGGGCGAGACCGACGTTGCGGTATAGCAGCGCGGTCTTCTTGAGGTCCAATTCGGCCTCGATGGCAAGATTGCTGGCGGCGTGGTTTGCCATGGAATTCCTGTTGTTTCCTGGAGGTCAGGCCGGGAGGCGGCGCGCGGGCGGGACTTGCCCTGTCCCGCGCCGACTTGCCGACACGCGACGCCACGGAGGCTCGAAACGGTGCGGATGGCCTTATCGGCATGCCGGTGGCGAAACTTGAGCGAGTATTCGCGGCCGGCCTCATGGCGAAATCGCCGCAGCGGAGCGTCGCCCGGCGACCCGGGCCATGGCGAAAAAAAACGCCCCGTTCCAACGGGGCGTTGCGATGGCGCCGGGCCAGTTGGCCTCAGGCAGTCCTAGCACGGTTATGCAGAATAAAGGTATTGGTAGATGGGAGAAATGATAGTGAGTGAAAGGGTTGTCGTGTATCTCGCAGCGATAATTGTTGATCGCCTATCTGGTACCCAGTTGTTAGGCGCTATACCGGCGGGCCCCTGGGAGGGCGACTTAGTCAAGCGCGCCGGCAACCGATCGGCCGTGTACGTGCTGGTGGAACGCACCAGCTGGCTGGTGCTGCTAGCCAAAATGGAATACGCCACCGCCGCCTCGGCCCTGCTGGGCTTCACGGCCAAGCTCAACGTCATCGCCATGCCGTTACGCCGCGCCATATAGCTTTACCCTCCCCGCTTCTTCTCTACCGTCCACACCGCCGCTTCCACCCTTGAACGCAGATTGAGTTTACGCAGCAGGTGTTTGACGTGGACTTTCACCGTGCCTTCGGCGATGTTGAGTTCTCGGGCGATCAACTTGTTGCTCAAGCCACGTGCAATCTGCTCCAGGATGCGTTTTTCCTGATCCGTGAGGCCGGCCTGGTCGGGGTCTTTCGGGCGGTGGTCTTCGCGCAGCGAGTGGGCGAGCAGGCGGGTGAGGGGTTCGGAGAGCGTGATGCGTCCGGCGGCGGCTTCCTTGAGTTTGCCCACCAACTCCTCCGGGTCCATTTCCTTCAGCAGGTAGCCGTCGGCGCCCAGGCGCAGGGCGGCGATCAGGTCTTCCGCCTGATCGGAGACGGTGAGCATGACCACGCGCGAGTCGCTGTCCCAGGACTTGATGGCCTTCAGCACTTCCAGGCCGCTCATGTCCTTCATGTTGAGGTCGAGCAGGACCATGTCGGGCTCCAGGCCGCGCACCATGGCGATGCCTTCCCGGCCGCTGGAGGCTTCGCCCACCACGTCGAACTCGCCGGCCATCTGCACCAGTTGCATGACGCCGCGGCGGAACAGGGGGTGGTCGTCGACGATGACGAGGCGTTGCGGGGTATCGCTCATGATCGTGAATCCTTGTGGTTCGGCGTGAATTCCAGCGCCACGCGGGTGCCGCCATCAGGCGCATCCTCGTAGATTAGGCGGCCGTTCAGGCTGCGGGTTCGCTCTTCCATGATGGTCATGCCGTAATGGTGCGGGTCGGCCGGCTTGGCGATGCCCTGGCCGTCGTCTTCCACCAGCAGGCGCACCGCGCCCTGGGGCAGACGGGAGAGAGAAACCCGAGCCTGGGTGGCGCGGGCATGATGGAGGACGTTGGAAAGTGCCTCGCGCACGATCTGCAACACGTGGATTTCCTCGTTGGGCGAGAGCGGGCAAGCGTCCGGAGCCATGTCCAGCGTGATGGGCAGGTCGCCGCGCTGGGTGAATTCGGCGACGGTCTGTTCCAGCGCGGTGTGCAGGTTCTGGCCATCCATCCTGAGGCGGAAGGTGGCCAGCAGTTCGCGCAGTTGCCGGTAGGCGCCACTCAAGCCCGCGCGCAGTTCCTCCAGCACCTCGTCGGGAGACTGACCCGCCAGGAGCGCGGCTTTCAGGCGGCTCACCTGGATTTTCATGTAGGCCAGGGATTGCGCCAGGGAGTCGTGCAGTTCCCGCGCGATCACCGCGCGCTCCTCCAGCAGGGCGACGCGGCGGTTCTGCTCGATGCGGCGTTCCGCGCCGATGGCCACGCCGATGTGGCGCGACAGGGCCTCCAGCAACTGCACCTGCCAGGTGTCGAGCTGGCGGCCTTCCGGAATCTCCAGGATCAGCACGCCATACTGGTGCTCGGCATCGGACAGGGGCAGGGTGAGGTGGCGGTGGAAGTCGGGGGCGATGCTGATGCGGGTCTGGTCGCTGCCATGGCACCACTGGCATTCCGCCTTGGCGCAGGGGTCGGCATCGCCGTCTTGCATGGTGCTGGCCACCGCCTGGCCGGAACGGCCGCCGTGCTCGCCCAGGCAGATGATGCCGTGGCCGAGGCCGAGCAACGCCTCGATGTCGCGCAGCACCGCAAGATAGGTCTCGCGCCCCGGCGGCGCGCCATGCAGGCGGGCGATGGAGTGATAGAGCAGTTCCAGGGAG
>CAIXFP010000718.1 GCA_903918705.1 uncultured Pseudomonadota bacterium | reverse complement strand
GCCTTCGGGGGAGCTGCCTCGTCGACGAAGTGGAAACCGCTCTGGCCGGTCTCCGCGATGATGGTTTCGATGCGGTCCACCAGCGTCGCGGCGGCGATGCCGTCGTAGCGGCCGATGTAGTCGAGGCTGACATCGCAGAAACTGCACTTCTTCCAGTAGCAGCCATGGGCCACGGTGAGCTTGTTCCAGCGCCCGTCGGACCAGAGCCGGTGCATCGGGTTGAGCATGTCCAGCACCGAGAGATAACGGTCCAGGGGCAGGCCGTCCCAGGTGGGGGTGCCCACCTCGGCGTAGGGGATGTCGGGCTCGCCGGCGTCGATGTAGCGAACAGTCCCCCCCTTTGCAAAAGGGGGGTTAGGGGGGGGGTTGCCAAGGCCGGCACTGGCTACCGAGGTTGAATCCCCACCTGCCCCTCTTTGGGAAAGGGGGGAGTCCTGGCGCACGAACGTCCGCACCAGGCGTTCGACATCACGTTCCCCACCCAGGTGTTCCAGCAACGCCAGCAGCGGTCGCTCGCCGTCGTCGAGGCAGACGTAGTCGAAGTAGTCGAACACGCGCGGTTCATTCAGCTCGCGCAATTCCGTGTTGACGAAGCCGCCCCCCAGGACGAGGGCGATGTCGGGGTGCTCCGCCTTGATCGCCTGAGCGATGCGAAAGGCCGCATAGACGTTGCCGGGGAATGGCACCGAGACCAGCACCAGGCCGGGCTGATGCCGCTCCACGGCTTCCAGGGCCAGGTCGCGCAAGTTGCGGTCGATCAGGTTCAGCGGCTCAGCCAGGGCGGCGGCCAGCGGATCGAAAGTCGGCTGGCTCTGCGCCAGGGACTCCCCATAGCGCACGAACTCGAAGCGCGGATCGATGGCATCCCGGAGCACGTCGGCCAGATCGTTGAGATACAACGTGGCGAAGTGGCGGGCGCGGTCCTGCACGCCCAGAGCGCCGAAAGCCCAGGCCAGGGGATCGCCGCCGTCGGGGTTGTCAGGATCATCGATGTATTCGTCGAGGGAGGCGAAACGCGGCCCTTCCGGCAGGAACTGTCGCCCGGTGATGCGATGACCCATGCTGGGGTCGCGCCCTTGCAGGAAGGCCACGGCGGGCGTAATGCTGGCCAGGTAGCGGTCAAAGTTTTCCGTGAAGGTCGCCAGCGACGGCGTGGATGGCGTGGTTGCCGTGATGCAGTCGCGGATTTCCTGCAATCCCTCCGGGGAAAACAGGCGCAACACCAGGGCCAGGGCCAGATCCTCCTGCACCGCGTCGACCCCGCGCGAGCGCAGGAAGCCGGTCAGGTAGGCCGTCGACGGATAGGGCGTGTTGAGTTGCGTCATCGGCGGGATGACGGAAAGGACGCGCATGGGAAGCTACGAAATTGAGGGCGTGCGCAGGATACGCCCGCGGCGCCCTCAGTACACCTCGCGCACCCGCAGGAAGGTGGCGAAGCGTGGCAGACCCGTCCCGGTCTGCCCGCGATAGCGGAAGGTGATGGTGGAGCCCACGGCGGGCGGGTCGGCGCGTTGGGCGTCAGTCAAGCCGCTGCCGATGCGCAGTTGCCGGCCATCCGCCAATCGCACCCGCAATGCCCCGAGTTTGCCGGCGTACTTGCCATGGCCCGGCTCATGCGCGACCACAACGGCCTCGGCGTCGTCCCAGGGCTTCATCTTGAGCAGGTCGTCGCTGCGCCCGGCGTGATAAGGCGCGTCGGCCCGGTGCAGCATGAGGCCCTCGCCGCCGTCGTTCACCACCGAGTCGAACTTGCGGGTCAGATCCTGCCGGTCGGCGACACGGAATTGTTCCAGCGCTTGCAGGTGCGGCAGCGCTGCCTCCTTCACCAGTCGCAGGAGTGCGGCGTGTCGCTCGCTGAAATCGCCGCTGGCTTCCGGCAATTCGTAGAGCATGTAGCGCACCTGGTGCCACTCGGCGGCGTCGGGCATGTCACGGCGGACGATGCCGGAGAGGCGTTCGAACTGGCCGCGTCCCAGCCACAATTCGCCATCCAGCGCCCGCGCCGGGAAACCGCGGGTGAACCAGGCCGGCGCGGCAATCGGGCGGCCGCTGCGGAAGCGCAGTTGCTGGCCGTCCCAGACCGCACGCACGCCGTCAAGTTTTTCGCTAACCCAATAGCCGGCGGGGTCAATGTCTGCGTGATACAGGCCGGCATGGATCAGGCCTGGCAGAGGCGCCGCCGCGGCTGGAAAATAGGGAGATGGACCCAGCAGCAGCAGGCCGGCCAGTAATTTAGACGCCCAGTTCCTCGTCGAATCCATCGTGTTCCTCCGCAGGTATTTTGAATTTTTCGTCGGCCCACTGGCCCAGGTCGATCAGCTTGCAGCGTTCGCCACAAAACGGTCGCCAGGGATTCTCGGGGCGCCACTCCACATCCTTGCCACAGGTGGGACAAGCCACCTTCTTGTACTTTTCCGCCATTGCGTCACCCAGAAACACAAAAGGCGGCTCGCGCCGCCTTCTTTCCAAGCCGTCGTTCAGACCGAGAAGGAG
>CAIXFP010000717.1 GCA_903918705.1 uncultured Pseudomonadota bacterium | reverse complement strand
TCGATGTGGGCCAGGGCGACCGCGGCCAGTTGCACGCCGGCACGACGAGCGACGAAGGATTGCACAGCGAGGTCGTCGCGGTGGTAGGGCTTCACGCTGGTGGAGGACTTGACCTCGACCATGCGCCAAGCCAGTCCGTCCGCATTCCGCACGGGCAACAGCACATCGGCCAGGGCCAAGGCACCTTCAACCGAGAAACTGGCTTCGAAAATGGGCAGGTCGGAAGCCAGCAGCGCCTGGGTTCGGGCAAACGCCGCTTCGAACCCTTCGGCCTGCGGGTCGAGCAGTTGCCCCTTGGCTTCGGAGTCATACAAGTGACGGGCGATGTCGCCCACCTGATGGCCGACATCGAAGCTGGCCTGGGTGGACTGCGAATCCAGCCGTAGTTCCGGCCTGTGGATTTCCAGCCAGAACCGTTTAGGGCACTGCCGATAAGCGAGCAGCTTCGACTTCGACAGGGCACGCATTAGTTGTTCCTTCTGGCCAGGCGGGGATTATGACCACTAAGGCCGTCACTGGTGAAAGCCGATGGTGGGTTTTTTCTGGTCTTCCTTGATCGCGCACTCGGCTTCGAGGGCGACAACGAAGGCACCGCTGGAGGTCAGGGGACGGAAGCGGTTCTGCCGAACCACGGCGGCGAAGTCGCCCGGCGTGAGGTTGCGCAGACCCCGCAACTCGGTCAGGTCCGCGTCTTGCGGGGTGGGCAGGGCCAACTGGAGGCAATGCCGGCGCAGCAATTCCTCCGCCTGTTCCGGCTTGAGAAAGCCGAATTCCACCTTGAGGTCGAAGCGGCGCAGCGCGGCCTGGTCCAGCCCTTCCATCAAGTTGGTGGAGGCGATGACCACGCCGGGGAAGGCTTCCATCTGGGTGAGCATCTCGTTGACCAGGGTGACTTCCCAACTCTGCCGGGCGTCGCGCCGATCCTGCAGGAAGCTGTCTACCTCGTCGATCAGCAGCACGGCGCCTTCCTGTTCCGCCTGCTTGAAGACGCGGGCGATGTTCTTCTCGTTGCCCCCCACCCACTTGGACATGAGATCGGAGGCGCGCTTCACCATGAGCGGCACGCCCAGTTGTTCAGCCAGCCAGCGGCCATAGGCGGTCTTCCCGGTTCCCGGCGGGCCATACAGGCACAGGCGGCCGGATTTCGTCCGCATAAGTCCGGCCGCAACCTGGCTCAGGTCGCTATCGCTCTGGATAATGGCCGGGTCGTAGATTTCCGGGAGGCGGTTCGGGTCGTCCTTGCGGATGGCCGTGTGTCCCTGGGCCTCCAGGGTATTGCCAACCAGGAGTTCCAGGGCGGCTGCGGGACTGGTTTCCCCGAGTTCATCGCGGATCGCACGCACCACCGATGCGGCCCGCGTCACCACCGCCGGCGCCAGCGCTTCCGTTTCGGCCAGCCGCGCCACGCCTGCCGTATCGAGCAGGTCCGAACAGGCTGCCTGGATGATGCGTTCGCGCTGCCGCTTGGGCGGGACGGGCAACTCGAACACCATGTCGAAGCGGCGCAAGAACGCGGGGTCGAGCCCCTCGATGGCGTTGGACAGCCACAGCGCCGGCACCGGGTTGGCTTCCAGCATGTGGTTGATCCAGGCCTTGCGGGTCTGGGCGGTACTCTTGCGGCCGAAGAAACTGTCACCGTCGTTGAACACGTCCTCGGCCTCGTCGAACAGGATCAGCGCCCGCCGCTGCGAGAAGAAACTCTGGGCGGCACGGAATGCGCGCAGACGACGCTCGCCATTCACCGGGTCGCCGTCGCCGTCCTCGCTGGCCACTTCGAACAGCTCACACCCGAGTTCCGCTGCCAGAGCCTTGGCCAGTTGGCTTTTTCCGGTACCGGGGTCGCCGTGGATGAACACGTTCACCCCCTTGCGACCGCTGCCAAGGGCGTGCTTGAGGTAGGGGCGCAGCACCGTGAGCGAGGGGGCGATGTGGGCGTAGTCGGCGATGCCCAGCTGCCCCGGCGCACCCAGGGCGACCGTGTCTTGCAGCAAGGTGACGGGATCGGTGTCCGCCGTACTGATGTGGTCGGCAAAGCTCTCCGACAGCAGATTGAGCTTGCCGCGCAGCAAGGAGGCGCCACTGCGCTCCACCACCACCAGCCCGGACCTGGCCAGGATGCCCTGGGCGCTGAGCGAGGCCCGAATCTCGCGCTCGGGGATGTCGAGCAAGGCGGCCAGGGTATGGAACACCTTGACAGAGGACAGTTGCCCCAGCCAATCGGCCACGTCGTCGAGCAGGCGTTCGCTGTGGATCAACACCGCGAACTCCAGGATGCGGCAATCGGTCTCGGACAAGCCGACCAACTCCGCCAGGCGCGCCACATTGCCGAGCAGGCAGGTGGGGGCGACTGCGCCGCGCAGCTTGAGTTCGCCGGTCTTGTGGAGCTTGCGTAGCACCGTACGAACCGCGATGGGGTCGAAGTCACGCGTATCGGAGTCGATCCACCCGCCCAGCCCAATCAGATGGGCGAGTGCATCATTTTCAAAACCATTCTGGTTGATGAAACCACGATGCCCACCCAGGGGAACGAGCAAGCGCAGCAGCCACAGGTGCACGATGGGTGAGACATCCTGCGGAAGTTGACTAGAACGGGGACGACGACGCAGTGCCATGACGATCTCCTTGTTGCGAAAGCCCATTGTCGGCAGAGGTGCGTCAAGAAGTGTCGCGTGGCGGCGGCTTACGAAAACAGGAGGAAATACAAGAAACCGCCGATGGCCTTGATCAGATTGACCGACATTTCGGACAGTGCTACAGCCAAGACCGAAAACACCCCGGTCTTGGCCAGCGCCACAAACCCGATCAGTGCGACTGCGCCGAGGGTTACGCCGAGGACGACCCTGACCGCCTGCCAACGCACTGCGGCATAGGACAACAACAAGATGACGATCCAATGTGACACGCGTTCGCATCCCGGTTCGTGTTGACAGTGGCGCGTCCCGCTTGCGGCTGACCTTTACGCGCGACGTAGAAAATCCGGTATATCCGTCTCATCACTAGGTAGTTGAACGAAACAGCCGTTGTGGTGAACAACGATATCCATGACTTTTCCACGCTCGATCTCAATCAACAGATCGCGCTCATACACGCTTCCCCAGCCCAGCAATCTGGTCTGCAGCCGGCGCCCCTGCGGGCAACGTAGCGTTCCGGAGAACCAATACGCAAGGATGGGTAATCCCCGGCCGGGAAAAATTCTCTCAGCGACGGGCGCTGCGGTGCGGTCAGTGAACTCGCCCAGCAGTTCGGTCAAATACAAGGCGTCATCCAATATTGCCCAGACCCCAACGTAGCCGCGCTCAAGCGCAGTGTGGCAGTGGAGAAACGCCGTATCGATGCCGTTTGTTTCCAAATAAAGTTCGAGCACATCGGTTGCCATAGGCAGCCTTTGTCCGTCGTAGTCGAGTACTTCTGGAGTCTGCATGCTCACCATCAGGCCGCTGCGATGCGTCACCGCGATGCTGGCTTTGACGCCGAGCTCATATGGCAGACGGCGCACCGCCGCCCACCATCCCACTTGAGACCGGCGTGTCAATCAGCAAGTGGGTAAGTGATTCCACCAGCACGACCTGTTTCGTCGCGCCCATGGCAAATACTTGCCTCCAACACGTTAGGAGGCCTCTATGGCACGTTCCATCAGTAGCAAGCGACACGCCCTCACTGTCGCGCCACTTGTTCAACTGTGGCTGCTCAGGATTCTGGTTCCATTGGAAGGATGGAGGTCCTTCTATGGCCCGAGGGGGTTCGAGAACAATCGTCTTGCTGAAATGTTCGGCCTTGCAGACCTCGAATTGATGAACGATGAGAGGGGATCCGTCGAGATCGTCCGCAAG
>CAIXFP010000716.1 GCA_903918705.1 uncultured Pseudomonadota bacterium | reverse complement strand
GGCGCCCGCCACGGCGCCATCGTCTACCTGGACGAAATCGTCGAAGCGCGCCAGGACACCACCGTGGTGATCCACCCGCTCACCGACAACCGCCGCGTCCTGCCCCTGGAGAAGAAGGGCGAACTGGTGCACGCCCACCCGGATTTCCAGATCGTCATCAGCTACAACCCCGGCTACCAGTCGCTCATGAAGGACTTGAAACAGTCCACCAAGCAGCGCTTCGGCGGCCTCGACTTCTCCTATCCGGAACACGGGGTGGAAGCCGAGATCGTCGCCCACGAATCCGGGGTGGGCGGCGACATCGCCGGCAAGCTGGTGTCCATCGGCGAGCGCTCGCGCAACCTCAAGGGCCACGGCCTCGACGAGGGCCTGTCGACGCGCATGCTGATCTACGCCGGCTCGCTGATTGCCAAAGGCATTGCTCCGCAAGCCGCCTGCCGCGTCGCCCTGGTGCGCCCCATCACCGATGACCCGGACATGCGCGACGCCCTGGACGCGGCGGTGGGCACGTTCTTCTGACTGAAGCCGTCTTTCCGGCGAACGCCGGGATGACACCGGAGGCAACCATGTCCCTTACCCTCGCCGACTACGCAGAACTCCTGGAAGCCCTTTCGCCCCACACCCTAGAGGTGCTGGAAGCCAACTGGATTGAAGCCACCCGGATCCTGAGCCCGCGCGGCCTGGACAACTACCTCAAGGGAGCAGCCGCCCTCCGCGGCCTCGGCCGGGGAGACTCGGTGGTGGAGACCTGGATCGAGGAAGCGCCCCATGTGGCCAAGGAAGTCGGCGAGGACGTCATCCCCGACCTGGCCGCCGCCTCCCTCATGCTGGCCTCGAAGACCTCCGGCGCGGTGATTGAACTTCTGCTCGCCAGAGCGCCCACTGCCGCCAACCGGCTGGGCGACGCGCACCTGTTCCGCGACTACCTGCAATTCATCAACCACCTTATCGCCCAGGCGCCGCGCGGCGTGCGGCCCATGCTGGACAAGCTGGACCTGCTGTTCGGCCAGCTTACCCTGGGCGGGCTGCGCCGCTGGGCAATGTGGGGGGCGCACGCCCACCGCACCCACTACGAGGAGCAGATCCGCTACTTCAGCCTGGAGTCGAAGGAATCTCTCGCCATGCTGCAGCAGGAGCGCCGCGGCACCCTGCTGGTGGACGTGCAGCGGCGCCTCAACATGTACCTGCGGGCGCTCTGGGGCCGCGACTTCTTCATGCGTCCCACCGCCGGCGACTACGAGTCCCGGGAGGGCTTGCGGCCCTTCATCGAGGACTACCTGCTGCACCTGCCGGATGCGTATGACGACTATCTCCCCTCCCCACCCGGGGGAGAGGAAACCCGGGTTGATCTAGCCACGCAAGCTCCCTCATCCCATTCCTCGCTCCGAAAGGCAGAGGGGGGCAGAATTCCTGCCCTGGAGCTCTACCGCGCCGCCGCCGCCCATTGCGCCGCCCACGTGGTGGAAACGAAGCAACCCATCTCCGCCGCGGCCCTCAACCCCTGGCAGATGGCGGTTATCGCCGTCATCGAGGACGCCCGGGTGGAAGCCCTGTCCATCCGCCGTTTTCCCGGCCTGAAACAGCTCTGGAGCCAATTCCACAGCGCCACACCCAAGCAAGGCATGAGCGCCGGCGATTACCTCGACCGCCTTGCCCGCGCCCTGCTGGACGACGCCTACCAGGATCCCGACCCCTGGATCGCCGAGGGCCGCGCCCTGTTCTTCCTGGCCCGGGATCGCCTGCGCGACAATACGATTTCCTGGGAAATCGGCGTGCTGCTGGCCCACTCCTTCGCCGCCAGGAAGATCCCGTTCAACCCGCGCTCGGATCAGCTTACCGCCCCTTACCGGGACGACAATCGCTACTTCTGGGAATTCGAGGAATTCGACTTCCAGAAGGCCGCCGGAGCCGGTTTTGATGCGGTGCGGCAGGTCAGGAAATACGTCAGCGTCATCGAGATGGTGAACGAACTGGACAACGAACTGGCCACGGACGACGCCCAGGAAATCTGGATGCTGGCC
Organism: uncultured Pseudomonadota bacterium; assembly: GCA_903918705.1. GTDB lineage: Bacteria > Pseudomonadota > Gammaproteobacteria > Burkholderiales > Thiobacillaceae > PFJX01. The sequence goes on along the minus strand of CAIXFP010000716.1, from coordinate 409 downwards.
ACACCTTTCCACCTGGACCAGGAGGGCTGCACCATCAACGAGCTGGAGGGCCGGGAACCGGTGTCCGAGCCCTACCACTACGCCGAGTGGGATTACCAGATTCAACTGGAACGGCCGGCCTGGGCCACGGTGCTGGAAAAACGCGCGAAATCCGGCGACGTGGCGGTGATCGACACCATCGCCGCCCAGTACAAACGGGAAATCCAGCGCATGAAGTTCCTCCTGGATGCCATGCAGCCGCAAGGCGTGCAGCGCATCCGCAAGCTGGAGGACGGCGATGAAATCGACATCAACGCGGCCATCGCCAGCTTCACGGATATTCGCCTCGGCAACCAGCCGGACCCGCGCATCATGATGCGCAGCGTGCGCAAGACCCGCGACTTCTCGATTCTGGTATTGCTGGATCTGT
>CAIXFP010000715.1 GCA_903918705.1 uncultured Pseudomonadota bacterium | reverse complement strand
CATGGGTGCCGCCGGCACGCCGCTGACCACCGCCGACCAGCCCCTGCTGTGCGTGGACGTGTGGGAACACGCCTACTACATCGACTACCGCAACCTGCGTCCCAAGTTCGTGGAAACCTTCCTGAACAGCCTGGTGAACTGGTCGTTCGCAGAAGCCAACTTCGCGGGCTGACTCCGGTAGTCACGAACCGCATCTAGGGCCGCTGTCGTAGCGGCCCTTTTCATTACTGAGCCGCCCTGCCGGCTCTCGTCTCATGGAGAGATTGATGTACGACAGCTTCAAACCCACCCAGCCCATGGGCCTGATGGATTTCGTCCGGGCCGCGAAAGCCTGCGTCACGGAAATCACCCCGAATGAACTCAAGGCAAAAATGGCGGCGCGCGAGGATTTCGTCCTGATCGACGTGCGCGAGCATTCCGAGTTCGAACACGGCCACATCCCCGGCGCCCATCTGGTTCCACGCGGCATCATCGAGGCCGCCGCCGACCCGGGCTATCCCAAGCATTACCCGGATCTGTCCGGCGCCCGCGCCCGGCAGGTGATCGTCTACTGCGCCACCAGCGGCCGTTCCGCCATGGCCGTGGCGGTGCTGCAGATGATGGGCTTCGGCCATGTGCTCAATCTGGCGGGGGGCTACGCACGCTGGGAAGCCGAGGGCATGCCTCAGGTGCGCGAAGCCGAATTCTGATCCCGCCACACCAGCAGCCCCTGGGTGTTGAGTTCCACGTCGCCCGCCAGCAAATCGCGCAGGCGGTCGTGCTCCAGGGTGCAGCCGTGGGCGCGGGCGGCGTCCAGCAAGTAGTGCTCGACCGCGCGCTCCAGGCCGATGTAGCGCGTCTCGTCATCCCCCGTGGCCGCCAGCGCCAGGGCCACCAGATCGTCAATCATCCGGTGCAGGGTGGCGCCCAGGCCGGGCAGGCCGGTCACCCGGCCGTAATGGGTCAGGAACGCCGCGCTCGGTTCCAGCGCCAGCAAGCGGTCGATGGAGGCGTGCAAGGCTTCCGGTTCGAACTGCACCGGGGTGGTGGTGGGAAAAATGAACGGCTGACCGTCCACGTCAAACTCCCGGTAGGAGATGCCGAAGGTGTCGCCGGTGAAGATGGCGTTGCTGGCCGAGTCGTGGATACAGAAATGGTGGCGGGCGTGGCCCGGGGTATCGAAAAAGGTCAGCACGCGGCCGTGGAAGTCGATCTGATGGCCATCCTCCGCCGGGATCACCCGGTCCGCCGGGGCCGGCGGGATCTCGCCGTAAAGCTGGTGGAACAGCGCCTCGCCGTAAACGGCGATGGAGCCGGCGATCAGCCGGGCCGGATCGATGAGGTGGCGCGCGCCCCTGGGATGCACCACCAGACGCGCATGGGGGCAGGCGGCCAGCAGCACGCCGGCGGCGCCGGCATGGTCCAGGTGGACATGGGTGGTGATCACATAGTCCACCGCCTCCGGGGCGACCCCCAGTTGTTCCAGGTTGGCGAGCAGGTGGGTGACCGAATGCACGGAGCCGGTATCCACCAGGGCGGCGTGGCCATCCTGGACGATGACGTGGATGGAGGCCAGGCCGGGGCGCAGGTAGCCGGCATCGACGGTATGGATGCCGTGATCGTGGTGCAGGGTGGGTAGCATGGGGAAGGAAGCGAAATAGGGGTCGGACAAATCGTATCCTGACCGATCGACTGCGGCGCAACGACTGTGAAAATATTCAAGCGGACGAAAAACCCCGCCGTCATTCCCGCGCAAGCGGGAATGACGGACATTCTGGACGCCGGCATTTCTTCACCGCCTCTCAGGAAACATCAGCCACACCCTGGCGCGAAATCGCGCGCCGCAACAAGAGCTTGCCGCCGGGGGCCGGTGGCGGGCTGCTAAACTTGCGCCCCATTTCAACAACGCCCCCATCACTTGAGCGTCGACGACACCCCGGACCTGAGCCTTCTGCGCCGCGTGCTGGTCACCAAGCTGCGCCACCACGGCGACGTGCTGTTGGCCGCCCCGGTGCTGGGCGCCCTCGGGCGGCACCTGCCGGGAGCCGAGATCGACGCGCTGGTATATCACGACACGAGGGAAATGCTTTCCGGCCACCCGGCCCTGAGCCAACTCCACACCACACCGCGCAAGTCCTCTCTGGCCGAGGATTGGCGGCTCATCCGGGCGCTGCGCGAACGCAAATACGAGCTGCTGGTGCACCTCACCACCAATCCCCGCGGCGCCATGCTGGCGCGGCTGCTGCGGCCGGCCATGGCGGTGGGGCTCGACCACAAACGTACCTTCTATCGCAACAGCTTCACCCACCTCTACAGCAACGTTCAGGGCAATCGCCGCCACACGGTGGAAAACAACCTGGATGCCCTGCGCCGCATCGGCTTTGCCATCGACGAGGACGACAAGCGCCTCGAACTCATCCCGGGTGAATCCGCCGAGCACGCCGCCGCCGCCCATTTGCGGCGTCTGGGACTGGAGGCGGGGAAATTCATCCTGATCCACCCCACTTCGCGCTGGCTGTTCAAGTGCTGGCCGGTCGCCAAGGTGGCCGCCCTGGTAGAACAACTCCGGGAACGCAAGCACGCCATCCTGTTCACCAGCGGCCCGGACCAGCCGGAAATGGCGATGCTGAGCCGCATCCAGGCGCGCCTGGCGTCCCCCATCCCGAGCCTGGCCGGAGAACTGACCCTGAAGGAACTGGCCGCCCTGATCGCCCGGGCGCGCCTGTTTATCGGTGTCGACTCCGCGCCCATGCATATCGCCGCCGCCGTCGCCACCCCGGTGGTTGTCTTGTTCGGCCCCAGCGGCGAGATCGACTGGGGACCGTGGCGGGTCGCCAGCCGCGTGATCGCCTCCAGTCATACCTGTCGTCCCTGTGGCCAGGATGGCTGCGGCGGCGGCAAGCGCAGCGAGTGCCTGGAAACCCTTCCCGTGGATCGCGTCCTGGCCGCTGCCCTCGAAATGCTGGAAGCGGAGCGATGAAGCTCGCCATCATCCGCCAGCGCTACACCGCGTTCGGCGGCGCGGAACGCTTCAT